>JAZKYN010000096.1:0-11148 GCA_045612145.1 Bacilli bacterium | reverse complement strand
TACGGAGAGAACGGAGAGCACGTGTCAAGCAAGTTGTCAATAGTTTTTACAAAACTTTCACAATTCATTTGTGTTACAATTTTGTTACGCTTATATTACAGGAAGAGCTTAACTTGCTGTTTGTTCACCTACAACTGTACCATCTGTATCTGATTCAGGTGCTGAACTTTTAATTCTAAGTTTTCCAAATTTATCAACCCAAATATGAAAATCACCCAAAATTAAATGACCTAAATCCCACATACGACCATATGTATTATTATATAATTTTAAATTTCCACCTGTTCCAGTTGTTGAAACACTTCCTGTACTAACATCATAAATATTTGTTCCGTTTAAATTTTCTACGCTTCCATTTAAAACCAAACCAGTAGACGTTACTTTTAAAACATCCCTAACATTATTGTTGTAAATAGTAGATAGACAAAAATCTGTTCTACAAAATATACGACCAGTATTATCAATATAAAATAATTCACCTGTACTATCACGCATACGCAATAATTTTGTAAAATTAGAACCTTTATATGCATCAAACGCAACTTTTGGATCAGTAACTCTAATTGCATTATCAACATATGATTCATTATTATTTGAACGAATCATTAAACCAACAGAAAGATTTTTATCTCCCATATTTACAATATCAATACCTTTACCATCAATTGAATTTGATTTAAAATTTCTATAACCTAATTCAAATATTGAAGCACCTGTTACATAACTATCATCATTATTAATAATTAAATTTGTATTATTACCCCATATTTTAGTTGTTCTATTAATATAAACAGTTGAACCATCAGGTGGTGTTGCTGGATTATTTGGTGTTTGTTTTGGTATTCTATAAAATCCGTCAAATTTTACATAAATTCTGTTATTTTCTATACTATCAACAACAGAAGTATATCTATTATCACTTATATCATAAACATCAATATAATTTCCTTCTTTTAAATCACTTATATCATAAGCAAGTGGAATATCAACGTAATCTTCACCAAATACAGTATCACCAATAAATATTTTTGGTGAATTATCAGAATTTTCAATATATTCTGTAACACTATCACGTCCTGTATATTCTGTTAATTTATCAGCATTTGTAAATCCACAAATTGCAGAGAGTTTTTCATTATTATTTTTTAAAAATGAAGCTGTAACACCTGTATTATACCATCCATTTTCATTACTATTTATAACTAAAGGTGCTATTTCAATATAATCTTCTAATATTGATTGAATTGTTCCGTTTTCAACTAATTCATCAAGTTTATTATTAATTTCATCCTGAACATCAAGATTTTCAAAATATGTTGAAACATATTCATTTAATTGAATATATAAATTTTGTAATTCTTCAACTGCTTGTCCATTTTGATTAACAGTTGGAATAACAGTTTCTTCCAAATATTTACATAACCAAGCTAAACATTCATAATAACTCATTGAATCTTTATAACTTGTTGGAATTATTCCAAGATTGTTTATAAATTTTGGAAATGTAACTTCAGCAACAACCTGTGAAGGTGCTGAAGGATTGTTTGTTATATTTTCACTCATTTTTATATTTCCTTTCTTTTTAAATTTTAATAAATGCACATAAATAATTCATTTAAATCATCAATTATTGAACTATCAATTGCAATTATATTTTCTCTATATTGTTGAATCATACGTTGAGCAGTTGCAGAAACACCTGAATTTCCTTTAACTGTTTTAGTATAATCTTCATCAGTTGAATTTTCACCTGCTGATGTACTTGAAGCATAATCACCAGCAAGAATAGTAGCTTTTGAAATTTGTCCCTGTGGTGTATCAGAATTTACATCTAATCCTGAATTTTCAATTGTTCTATCCATTGTTTCTGTATAATCAACATTAACTAAAGGATCATATTCAATTGATGCTGAATAAATAAGTGGAAGATTATATTCCATTAATTCTTGCATTTTAACTTTAACTTGATGTTTAAATAAACCCATTGTTTCAAATCCAATTTGTTCCATTAAGAAATGATCAACAATTTTTTTAGCAAGTTTTGCTTTAGTCCATAATCCACGTTCTTCTATAACTTCAATTTCATCTTCTGTTAAATAATCAGAAAGTTCATAATTTGAAAACCATGATTCCACTTCTTGTCTAGTATAAAAATTATTAATGATTTCATATAAACTCATTGTATAATTTTCAGAACCTATCATTCAACATCACCTTCTTCCATTGTAGGATTATAATCAGTAACAACAGATTCCATCTTTTTAATAACATTTGAAAGATCTGATCTTAATCTTACTGATATTTTGTTTTCGCCTTCTAAACCAAATAATTCATTGAATTCATCACATGCTTTTTTACGTGGAATAAGAAAACTTTGAAGATGTAAATTTATAACTTCATTATTTTGATTTACTTCTTCAGAAACAAGTCTTTCTTTCTTTTCATTAATATTATTAATTCCAAGAAATGAAAGAGCTTCATTCCAAACTGAAATTTTATATTCTTGAATTTTATCAGCAACAAATTCAGCTTGTGTTGAAATGCTTTGAATATCTTCTGGATTAAATTGATCTTTCTTTCCAACAATAACAGGTTGATTTCCATCATATTGTGCATACATATTAATCATAGAAAGTTTTGTTTTTTCATTTGCTAATAGTAAAATTGGAGTTTTCATTGCATTTACATTAATATCACAAGCACGATCTGCTTTATACATACGATAAGCGAAAAGATTCATTGTTGTAAAAGTATCTTCAAGATCTTGATTATTATAAACAACAATACAATCATTTTTTTGTTCTTCTTCATTTGCAAGACCTGTATAAAGATTTCTTAATTGTGAAAATCCATATGAATAACAATTTAATCTTGAAGGAAGTCCATAAATATTTAAGTTTCCAGAATAGCAACATGCAGTATTAATAAAACCAAATGTTTCATCATAAAGAAGTGAAGCCATTCCATTGTAGTATAAAACTTCTTCAAGAAATCTTGAATTCATTCCCTTTGGAAGATTAACCCATTCAAATAATGAAATACATAATTTTTTGAAACATCTTTGATAATACATAAATGATTCATCATTTAAAATATTATTTTCCATAAATTGTGAATTATTAGGTTTATTTTTCAATATTTGTTTATTTCTTGCCATTTATTTCTCCTTTCTTTAATATTTTATAAATATATTCTATCATATAATAAAAAATATTTCTATGGATTTGTTCTATTATCTTGTGAATAATCTAAAAAAGTTGAAGTTTTGTGCCATAAAGTAACACCATTATCAAATATTGATTTAATTTCCTGAAGATCTTCTTGTGGAACTGAAGCACTTGCAGATGGAAGAATATTTAAACCAATAGTTTTAACATAGTTCCAATTTGGTCTATTATTTAAATTTGGAATTTTTAATGTATTTGTTAAATATCCATACATATCAAAATATTTATCAATTCTTTGTGCAAATTGTGATTTAATTGTATATCTTGTAAATACATCAGAATTCATATAATCATAACCAAGTAATGTTGCATTTGAACCACCAACATTTCCTGTATTTGGTAGCATTTCTTGTTTTTCAACTTGTAACATCTGTGATTGAATATCCATATCAGTTCTTTGTCTTCCAGCCCATGCATCATAAAGTGTATTTGCTGCACTTCCTAAAAATCCACCACCTATTCCTGTTCCAGAAACAAGACCAAGTGAAGTTGAAAGTGCATTTCCCATAAAATTAATTGCACTTTTTCCTAAACCTAATTGATATTCAGCTTCAGTTCTTGATTTATTAAAATTAACAATTGAAGAATTTTGAGCTATCCAATTTGAGAAGAAATCAGTTTTATATGCAATTGAAGGATAACCTGTTGCAATAGCAGATTCTGAAACATTTACACCTGATGAACCTTTATAATTTTTTGGAATAAAATAAATAGAAGGATTTGGATTTATTTCTGAAATTAATTTAAATGATGGTGTTCCAGATGTAAAATCTTCATATCTAAATATTTTTTGCTCACCATTTGTTGGTGTAAATCCTAAATAAACAAAAGGATATTGTAGTAATTTTTTATTTCTTGGAGTATAACCATTAAGTGATGTTGGTGTACTATTTAATGTAAATTCACGACCAGCACCTTCCCATTGATTATTAACCCAAAATCCCCAAACTTGATAACGATTATCAAGTTCTTGAATAGTATAAGAAATATCCCAACCTAAAATTGCAACTGTTGGAATTGAATAAACTGCTTTAATATCTTCACCATATCCTGCAGTATCTATAGTTTTAATCATATCCAAAACTTTATTCATATTTCCTATATAATACCATAAACCTGAAGCAATTCCATTTACAAAACAACCATTATAAGTTGAAGTTGATGCACCTGTTCCAGGAACAGTTGAAGGATCTCTTGCAAAAGCAAGAACATAACAAATTCCAAGTCCATTAATTGAAGTTGAAGCATTTTCAATATATTCACCTGTTTCTAAACCTTCAGCAATTAAATTTGCACCTGGCAAATCTGAAGCAACATCAATCATTTCTCTTTCAACAAAGCTTGATAAAAATGTTACATCAAATTGATATGTTTGCCATACATCAGTTTTTATATAAACTCTAGTTGAATTTGGTGATAACCATTCCATTCTTACAATGAAAGCATAGAACCATTTGCTACTAAAGTTTTTATTTTGGTACATACAATAGTTGTATTTTATTAAATTATCATAACAATCATTTATTGTAACATAACCATCTTTTCTTACATATGTAATATCATCATATAATTTTTTTGATGTTAATCCATTAAAATAATTATATTGATTTGTTGAACTTGTAAATGTTAATTGATTTTTATTATCAATTTCAAGTGGAACTTCTAAAAGAACAATTTTGTTATCTGGTGCAATAACCATAATTTTTATTTCCTTTCTTTATATATTTGAAAAAAGGAAGGAAGTTTTTATTTTTCTTCCTTCCTTTTTCCAGGAGTATGTGAACGATTGAATTAATTCTATGAAACTGTAACTGGTAATGTAGCAACTTGTGAACCTGATGTTGCAATTATTTGACAAGAACCAGCACTTACTTTTGTAATTGTGCATGTTCCATAAGTTGCATCTTTTGGTGCAACTGTTGCAACTGCAGTATCTGTTGAAACATAACTAATTGGTGCATCTGCATCAAGTGGTGTAATAACTAATGCTTCATCTTTTGTAGTTGTTACAGTACTTGAATCATGTTCAAAATGCATTGATTCAACTGGAACTGATTCAACAATTAAAGTCATTGTAGCAGTCTTGCTATTTGATGTTCCAGTAATTGTTGTAGTACCAGGACCAACAACAGTAATTTTACAAATTTTTGAATTTGCAGAATCTGCAGCAACTGTAGCAACACCTTCTTCTGAAGAACTATAAGTACAAGCTGAAGTTGCTCCATATGGATCAGTTATAACTTTTACTGTTGGATTTACTGCATTTGTTTTAATTGTTTTTGTAGCTTCTTCAAATGCTAAACTTTGAGTAGCAACTGTTGCAGTTGTTGTTGCAAATACAACTGCATTTGCAAATAAACTAAATTCATACATTTTAATATTATTTAAATAATATTGCATTGCTCTGTTATTTGCATTATATCCATTTTCCATGAATTGGTCAATTGGTCTGATTTTGAACCAGTTTCTATCAGCTATCATTCCAAATACATTTGAACCATCAAATATCTTTGTTCCTTCATCATCATAAACATCAAATGAATCAACTGGATAAATATTTCCTAAAAGAACTGCTCTATCAATTTGGAATGCATTTGCAAGAACTTCAACATCCATGAAAGCTCTAACATCATTTCTTATTAATATAACAATATCTTCTGGATCAGTCCATGTTGTTATTGGTCTGCCACTTCCACCAACTTTTGCCCATGCATTGTAACTTGTTGAAGGCATTTGGAAGTTTAAGAATAATTCTCTTGCTTTTGTTGTAAATGTTTTAGCAAGATCTGCACTTGTTAAAGGTGAACTAACTGTTTGAACTTGAACAAGATTTCCTTTATAAGCACTTGAAACAAGAGCTTTAGTCCATTTGAATTCATCAATATACATTCCATTATATAATGAATTTGTTAATCCACTAATGAATGTATCAAGATTTTCCCAAGAAACAAATGCTTCTTTTAATTTTGTTCTTATAACTGTAACAGGATATTGAAGATCCATATTTTTAATTAAATATTGAACTTTAACATCTGCTTCATATTTTTGTAATATTCCAGCAAAGTCATCACAGTTATATTGTCTGCCTTTTGCAGGATTAATGTATATTTCTTGTCCTGCATATCCTAAAGGCATAACATTTCCTTCAAGTCCACGAAGTGGATTATTGAACATTTTTGTTTCAATTTGTGTATATACTATTCTATTAATTAAAGCATTACAGAATTCATTATACACTTCAGGAACTGTTAAAACAGGATTTGCAAGTGAAGAAATATCTGTATCATCTTCCAATATTGGAACATATTGATGATAAATATCAGAACTTATTTGTCTGATTTTGTTTAAAGAGTTTTTTAAGCCTTTTGGTAACATATTTTTTCTTCCTTTCTTTTTATAAAATTTATCTCAAGAAATTTCCGTTTTTTATCAAAACAGTCATTCCATGAAATCTTAGGTTCACCATCTTCATCTTCTTCATAATCTTTTTTCTTTTTATTGTCTTTTGGTGTTTCACCAGGAACACCAACTTGTTGAAGAAGTGAAGAATTTGCAAAAACTAATTTTTCATTTAGTTTTTCTTTTTCTACAATAGTATTGTTTTTGTCTTCAATTGTTTTATTCATTGTTAGGTTATCAGAAATTAAAGTTCCAAGATCATCTGCAATAATTGCAGAATTATCTTTTCCAATTTTTTCTTCAATTCCTGAAATAATTTTTTTAAAATCTTCATTTTTCATAAAACAAATTTTCTCCTTTCATTATATATATAATTTTAAATTAAGTCAATATGGTATATCTTTTTCCATATAAATATTTCCAATTGTTTCCACCAGATAAATATTTAAACCAATATTTAGATCTTTGTAGTAGGTAATCATAAGCAACAGTGTTATATGCATAATTATCTATCCAACTTTGTGATAAAATTTCAAGTCTATCTTTACTTTCTGAAAACTGCTGAAGTGTCATTCCAATATCAGACCAAGCTAAATCATATTGTCTATACCAACAAATTCTACCAATAGAATTATCAATAACTGTATAATCAGAATCAGCAACCCATTCACCCTGTGCATCAACCCAGTCTGCAAATTCCCAATATCTCCAACCAAGTAAACCGAATGGTGATTCATTATCTGTTGTAGGTTTCCAACCAGAATTTAATGTAGAAACAAGATCCATTGCACCAATAACTACTGAAGCTGATTCTAAAGACCAGTTATTTGATTTTAAATAATTCCATATATATTTAGCATTTTCCTTCTTTTGTGAACCATCAGGTATTTCAGCAGTGTAACCAGTTAATGTTGACCAATACCAATTAGAACCCCATTGTCTGTGAACTAAACTTCCAGTTGGTGTATCTGGTCCTGGAGGAGGAGGTGGTGGAGGTGTTGGACCTGGAGGTGTAGAACCATCATAATGAACAACAGTTCCAGAAACATTTGGAATTCCTAAAGCAGTTGAAGGATTTTCAAAATAAGCACAACCCCAATATTCTGATGTTCCATATTCTAAATGAAGGTGAACACCGTGAGCACCTGTACCTGTTTCTCCCATTACACCTAATGCAGTTGATCTATCAACAGGTGTTCCAGAAGCTATTGAATAAACTGAAGATAAATGACAATATCTCCAATACATACCACTTGAATCTTGAATAACAACTTGATTACCTAAAACATTAGTCCATTCAGATTTTATATATGTTCCAGATTCTACTGCATAAACTTCAGGAAGTGTAGTATAACCATATCTTGCAAAGTCTGTTCCTGTATGATAACCACAAGTTTTCCAATATTGCCCTGTTTGACCATAAACACCAGTTAAAACAGTATCTTGATGAACTGGTGAATTTGAAATTGTTACTTCTGACATGTTCTTTTTTCCTTTCTATTTAACTCTTAAAACATCACCAGGTTTAATGAAATCAACATTTGTAATATCATTCCATTCAATTATTTGCTGACAAGTTGTATGAAATTTTTCTGCAATAGTACAAATTCTATCACCTTCTAAAACTGAATAAAATTGCATTACATCTTCACCAACCTTTTATTGTCAATTCTTAATTGAAATTCTCTTTTTTGATTTAATGCATCCCAGAAGTGAAATGCTAACCCTGAAGCAGTTTCTGAAATATATGCAATTTGACCATAAATATAATATTTTCCTGAAGGCATATCAACACAAAATTCATCTAATCCAATCCAGAATTGATTATTATCAAGTTCAACTAATGCATTTTTTATTGTGTTTGATCCTGTATATTTTACTTCTATTTTTGCAAATTCACCTGGAAGAAAATCAAATTCTTTAGGTTCAGGAATAACAATTTCTTCTTTTCTTATTATTTTAGGATAATCAACAAAAGCAATATCGCCATCATAATTTTTGTTTAATATTTTTTCTTTATCTGTATATTGCCAAATTCCATATTTTAAACTATTTACTTCTGCATCTTCTTTCCACCATGCAATCCATTTATCAAAACGATCTAATTTTTTTGATTTTAATTTTGTATCAAACCAAGATTTACTTGCATAAATCATTGCATATTTTCCTGCATTTTCAAACATTAAACATTCAGTTTCACAAATTTCAACAAGTAAACTATTCTTTGGCATTCCATATTTCTTTTTATAACCATCAGCATCTTCCATATCTATTACAACAGGAAATGAAAGTTTACATTCTTTTATTGTATTAAGAAGAAATGAAGCTTCTTCTTTTGCATCAGCAATATTTAATGCATATGAATAAACATATACACCATATGGAATATTTAACCTTTCACATTCTTTATAATTATATTCAAAATTTTTATCTTTTTTCTTTTTCCCAACTGTTGCCCTAATAATTACAAAATCAATTTTTTCTTTTAATTTTTCAAAATTGATTTTTCCATTATGTTCTGAAATATCAATACCTTTCATTTTTATTTTCCCCTTTCTTTTACTTCTTCAGTAAATTCAGTTAAAAGCTTTTTCAATAAATCATGAAGCTTTTTAGGAATTGGAATTTTACATTTATACATATTTTTTAATATTGATAAAAATTCAAATATGATAAATAATATTCCAAATAAATCACCAATTCCAACTGAATCAATATTTACTAAAGATAAAATATCAGCAGGAACAAAACCAAGTAAATTTAAATTTATAACTTGATCAATTATAAATAAAAATAAACTTGATAAAATCATTCCTGCTTTTCTGATCATACCATCAATTCCAATACATGAATTGATTTTTCTTTCTTTTATTGCTCTTAAGATTCCAAAAATTGTATCAAATACAACTACAATTAAAAGTAATTTAAAACATGTTCTTGATAATAATAAATTTAAATATTCCATTTTATTTTTTCCCTTCTTTCGTTTTTTCTTACATTTATATTATATCATAAAATTAATAAATGAAAATATAATTTTGTTCTTTTATTGAAAATTCTGTTGGAACTAAAATTACACCACCTTTAACATGTTTAAAACCTAATTTTCCATTGCAAGTGAAACCAAGTTCAAAATCTTTTATTTTAAATTCTTTTTCAATTTCTTCAAATTTTCCCTGTTCATTTATTTCATATGTTTTATAAAATAAATTTTTACTTCCTTCTTTTTTATACATGCACTTTTTTGGAAGTCCTGCACAAGTGATATTATATTCACCTTCAAATTTTTCAACATAACATTTTTGTCTTACAAATTTTGCTTCTTCAAAACTTGATTCATGTTTCCATTTTCCAAGTTCATAATCATCAATTTCACAAAATTGTTTCAGTTCTTCAATTGGAAGTAAAGTGTGAATTGAATCAGTATCTGAATAACAATACATATCTTTTCCATATTTTTCAATTGAATATGTTTTTATAGCTTGTGATGTTCTAATTGTTTTTTCTCTTGCATATGATGTAACAAAAACACCAACTGGAATATAAACACCATTCTTTTCTTCTTTTTGTGTAATTAAATATTTAACAATATCATCTTCTAAAAATGGAATTTTACTTTGTGAAACAAGAGATGTTGAAAATTTTCCATATAATGAATTAAGCATTAATTTGGATAAACTTCTCATTCCTTTGTTTCCTTCTTTTTGTGCTTGAATTTTTCTTTCAATCCATTTATCAATATATTTTGAAAATAATCCCTTCATTCCTTTAAATTTCCAACCGTTCAAATACTTCAGATCATATACATTATACTGTTCAAAAAATAATTGTAAATCAATATTTGTTAAAACTAAATTTACAATTTTATTGTGTGAATTTTCAATATATTCATTTGGTGGAAATTCCCATTTATAATCTTTTGCTTTTAATTGTATTGTTGGAATTTTATCCTTCTTTAGTTCAAAAGAACATGTTATTGATTGAATATAGAGTGGATAGGAAATATCTTCTTTATATTTTCCTTCAAAAAATATACCTTCACCAAAAGGAAGAAATTTTTCATGTAATACATAAGGATATAATGAATTGACATCTAAAACAACACCAGAACCAACTATTTTATTTTTATAAACTGGATTTAAATAAGTAAATCCACCTTTATATGCTTTTCTAATATCTTCATCAGCCCATTTTGAAAGTTGTGGAAAATAATGTTTAAATCTATCTTTTCTTATCATTTCAGTAAAATCATGAAGAGCATTTGAACCCTGTGTCATTTTAGTTAATTTTTCAGAAAATAAAACATTTAATGCTTTTGAAACAATTACAACATCATGTTTAATATATTCTTTTTCTTCTTCTGTTAATTCGTACTTTTTTGGTCTGAATTTATTATAATCAATTGAAAGTTTTTGTTCTTCTATTCCAAAAGATTTTGCAATTACATCAACTGAAAATGGTATTATTTTTAATGAATCATAAAAAGTTACTTTTTTAACAGTTTTATTTCCTATTTTAAAAT
>JAZKYN010000095.1:0-3656 GCA_045612145.1 Bacilli bacterium | reverse complement strand
TGATATACATGATATAAATAATGATAATATTATTCTTATGATATTTAATTTTTCTTTATATATTATTGCTATTGTTTTAATAAAAAGATAATTTACGACAATTGTTGATATTATTATTATGTCTACATATACTATCATTTGCAACACCTAAATAATTATATAATAGTAAAGAAGATTTTTTTGTCATAAAAAAAGATGAAATTCAAAAGAATTTCATCTTTATTTTTTATTTAAATCTGTTTTGTAACCAACTAGGAACTTTTGATTCTTTCTTTTCTTGTGGTTCTTGTTTTGTTGAACCTGATTCTACATATGGCGTACGAACTGGTTCTTCTTTTGGTTTAGGTTGATAGCTTGTATATGGATTATAGGTGCTTCTTCCAAAGTCCTCTTGTGGTTCTACTCTTTGTTCTTTATCAACACTATCAAATCCTGTTGCGATAACAGTTACAACAACTTCACCATTAAGTTCTAAATTAAATCCTGTTCCATGAATAATTTCAATTTCAGTACTTGAAGCATTTCTAATTTCTGAAATTACGTCTTCAACTTCTTTCATTGTGATATCTGCATCACATGTTATTTGAACAATCGCATCTGTTGCGCCATTAATATCAACTTCTAGAAGTGGACTGCTGATTGCCATTCTTGCAGCTTCAACTGCACGGTTAGGTCCGCTTGCAATACCGATTCCCATAAGAGCTGTACCTTTACCTTGAAGTACTGTTCTAACGTCTGCAAAGTCAACATTAATTAATCCAGGAAGTGTAATAATTTCAGAGATACCTTGAACACCTCTTCTTAGTACATTATCTGCTTCACTAAATGCATCTAAATATGTTGTATTAGTTCCGATAATATCAAGTAATTTATCATTAGGTACAATTACAAGAGTATCAACATATGGTCTCATTTGTTCAATACCATTAATTGCTTGTTGCATTCTTCGTTTTCCTTCGAAACCAAATGGTTTTGTAACAACACCTACAACAACACATCCTGCTTCTTTTGCATATCTAGCAATGATTGGAGCAGCACCAGTTCCTGTTCCACCACCCATACCAGCAGTAATAAATACTAAATCAGTATCTTTTAAAACTTCTCTGATTTCAGCTTCTGATTCTTCTGCTGCACGGCGACCAACATCAGGGTTTGCACCAGCACCAAGTCCTTTTGTAAGTTCAGTTCCAATAGGAATTCTAACTTCAGCCTTAGATAGTCTTAATACTTGACAGTCAGTATTAACAGCAATATATTCAACGCCTCTTACATCATTATCAATCATACGGTTAACGGCATTTCCACCGCCTCCGCCAACACCAATTACTTTTAAGACTGGTTTTGCAGAAAACATATCTCTTGGTTGATTCATAGTATTCCTCCTTTGTTTATTTTTATTAATTGTGTGCGATATTATAACACAATTAAATTGTTATTTCAAGTTATTATTTAATTTTTGCGATTCTCATTACATCGCGTGCAATCATTAATTCTTCATTAGTAGGAACTACTAATACTTTAATTTTTGCATCTTTTGGTGTTAATTCTAAATATTCACCTTTAATTTTATTTAATTCTTCATCAATAGTGATTCCGAATGGTTCAGCAAGTCTAGCACAAATGTTGTGTCTAGTTTCAGGTGCTTTTTCTCCAAGACCTGCAGTGAAGATGATTGCGTCTACTCCACCCATATATGCATAGTAACTACCAATATAGTCTACAACTTTCTTTTCTTGGATTTTGATGATTAAATCAGCAAGTTCATTTCCTTCAGCTTGTGCTTTTCTTAAATCACGAGCATCACTTGATGCAGGATAGAATCCAATATATCCTGATTTTTTATTTAAGATATTTACGATTTCAGCAGCTGATTTTCCTTCTTTTTTAGCAATGAATTCAATAACAGCTGGGTCAATTGTTCCTGATCTTGTTCCCATTGGAATACCATCAAGTGGTGTTAATCCCATTGTAGTATCAACTACTTTACCATATTTAACAGCAGCTAAGCTTACACCATTACCCATATGGCAAGTAATTAATCTTAATTCTTCGATTGGTTTTCCAAGTTGTGCTGCAGCTTCATGAGCAACATATTTATGAGATGTTCCGTGGAAACCATATTTTCTTACACTATAATTTTTATACCATTCATAAGGAACTGCATATAAATATGCTTCTGGTTCCATTGTAGCATGGAATGATGTATCGAATACACCAACATTAGGTACACCTGGTAAAGCTTCTTGGAATGCTTCAACACCGCTTAAGTTAGCTGGTAAATGAAGTGGACCTAAATCAATGATTGAATAGATATTTTCCATTGCTTCTTTATCCATTAATACTGAATCTTTATAGAATTCACCACAGTGAAGAATTCTGTGTCCTACACCTACGATTTCATTTAAAGCTGAAACGATACCTTTTTCTACTAAAGCTTCAAGTAACATTTTAACTGCATCTTGATGATTTTTGATATTAACAATTCCTTCTTCTTTTTTACCATTGTATTTAATAGTAAATCTTGGATCTGCTAAACCAATTTTTTCAAATAATCCTTCTGTGATTACTGTTTCTTCTGGCATTTCTAATAATTGAAATTTTAAAGAAGAACTTCCAGCATTAACTGCCATAATTTTACTCATATATATGCCTCCAAATTATATATTTTTTTCTTAATTTATTATAACATAAAATTGATTTTTTTTCAATAATTATGAGATGATATTTTTTTATAAATTATTTACGTAATCTGTTAATGAATTTGTTAAAAATTCTATATTTTCAACATTAGCAACAGTATCTCTATTTGTATGTATTCTTCCACAACAATATTTAACAAGTTTACCTTTTCCTTTATGGGCAACTAAAACACCAACACCACAATCAAAATTTTTATGGTCGGAATTCCCCATACTTCCTTTTAAAGGATAGAAATGAACATTAAAGTTTTCATTTGTTTTTACATATTCTTTTAACTTTTCATATTCAGGAAGTTTTTCTGCTTTATCTTTTGCGATTAATAATACTTCTTTTCCATTTGCAACACAATCTAAATTAATAACTAGTTTATTACTAAACACTTCTTTTTTCGCTTTTGCAAGTGCTTTTGATCCAAGTAATCCTAATTCTTCATTATCGAATAAAATAAAAGCTATATCTTTATTTGGATTATTTTCTACTAGTGATAATATTGTTGCAACACCTGATGTATTATCATTTTTATTATTTTTGTTTGGAAAACAAAACATAGTTAGATAAAATTCACCAAAATAAATTAATAAATAAATTAGGGTTGAGAATTGACTTGGTAAACCTAACGATCTTTGAATAAATATCCCAAGAAACATTGCTACAACTACAAGCACAAGTGCATAAGCTATTGAATATACAAAAGATATTCCTTTATTTCTTGGCATCATTAAATTCGGTATTAGAGCAGTTGCAGGAGTATCATAATGAGCTGTAAATACTACTTTTGCTTTTTCATAATCTCCAATTACAATATTTTTATTATTCTTTAATGTTTCTACTTTTGCGTTATATCCGTATTGTTCTACTTCTTTTTTTATGTAATCAAAAAATTCATCTTTTTGTTTTGTTTTTCTTCTTATAGGAAATTTATTAAATACTTCATTTAAATAGTCTTTCATAGTGTC
>JAZKYN010000094.1:0-3131 GCA_045612145.1 Bacilli bacterium | reverse complement strand
ATTTAGTTTTAGAAAAACTTGCTGAAATCAATGAACCTGCATATGTAATTGGTAAAGTTACAAATAGTGGAGAAGTTAATTTAAAATGGTAAATATAGCAGTACTAGTTTCTGGTAGTGGAACAAATTTACAAGCTATTATTGATGCGTGTGAAAAAAACGAAATTAATGGTAAAGTAAAAGTAGTTATTTCAAATAGAAAAAAAGCATATGGTTTAGAAAGAGCAAAAAATCATAACATTAAAGCCTTATGGATTAAAGACGAAGATGAAATAATAAAAACACTACAAGAAGAAAAAATTGAATTAATCGTACTTGCAGGATATCTTGCAATTGTTTCAGAAAAATTAATTAATTTATATGAAAATAAAATTATAAATATTCATCCATCATTAATACCTTCATTTTGTGGACCTGGATTTTATGGAATTCATGTACATGAACATGCATTTAATAGAGGGGTTAGAGTAAGTGGTGCAACAGTTCATTTTGTATCAACTGTTGTAGATGGAGGACCAATTATTCTTCAAGAGTCTATTGATATATCTGATTGTAAGACTCCTGAAGAAATCCAATTAAAAATATTAAATAATATTGAACATAAATTACTTGTTAAAGCAGTTAAATTATACTGTGATAATAAATTAAAAGTTGAAAATGAAAGGGTAGAAATAATATGAAAAGAGCACTAGTTAGTGTAACTAATAAAGAAGGAATCGTTGAATTTTGTAAAGAATTAGAAACATTAGGTTTCGAAATTGTATCAACTGGTGGAACATTAAAGAAACTTGTAGATGAAGGTGTTAAAGCAATTCCGATTGATGATGTAACAAAATTTCCAGAAATGTTAGATGGAAGAGTAAAAACTTTACATCCAATGGTTCATGGTGGTTTACTATATCGTCGTGATTTACAATCACATGTTGATACAATCAAAGAATATGGAATTCACCCAATCGACCTTGTATGTGTAAATTTATATGAATTTGAAAAAGCATTACAAGCTGGTAAACCAATGGCGGAAATGATTGAAAATATCGATATCGGTGGTCCTTCAATGATTAGAAGTGCTGCTAAAAACTTTAAAGATGTTTTAATCGTTACAAGTCCTGCTGATTACGAAAGTGTAATTGAAGCTTTAAAAAATGGAACTGATGATTATGAATATCGTTTAAATTTAGCTTATAAAGCATTTAGTAGAACTGGTGCATATGATGCTATTATTTCAAGATACTTTGCACAAGTATGTGGAGATCATTTCCCAGATACATTAAACTTAACTCTTAAAAAAGTTGAACACTTAAGATATGGTGAAAACTCACAACAAGCTGCTAATACGTATGAAGATAGCTTTATTCAAAAATCTCTTCTTGATTATACTCAATTAAATGGTAAAGAAATTTCATTTAATAATTTAAATGACTTATATGGTGCTGTTGCTCTTGTTAGAGAATTTGATAACACAACAGTAACTGCTGCAATTAAACATTCTACACCATGTGGTGTTGCAGTTGCTGCAACAGGTTATGAATCTTATATGAAAGCATACGAAGCTGACCCTCAATCAATTTTTGGTGGCATCGTTGCTTGTAACTATAAAGTAGATAAAGCAACTGCAGTTGAAATGAATAAAATTTTCTTAGAAATTGTTGCTGCACCAGATTTTGATGATGACGCTCTAGCAGTGTTAAAGAAGAAAAAGAACTTAAGAGTTTTAAAACTTCATAACTTAGAAGCAAGAGATGCTAAATATGATATTAAATATTTAGAAGGTAAGGTATTAGTACAAGATTTAAATACAAAAATGATTGATGAATTTAAAGTAGTAACTAATACACAACCAACACAAGAACAAATTAGCGATATGGAATTTGGTATGAAAGTAGTTAAATACGTTAAATCAAATGCTATATGTATCGTTAAAAATGGTGTTACACTTGCAATTGGTGGAGGACAAACTTCACGTGTATGGGCATTAGAAAATGCTATCCATAACAATCCTGATAAAGACTTTGAGGGATCAGTTCTTGCAAGTGATGCATTCTTCCCATTCAATGACTGTGTACAAGTTGCAGCAAACGCAAAAGTTAGTGCAATCGTACAACCAGGTGGAAGTATTAAAGACCAAGATTCAATTGATTTATGTAATGAATTAAATATTCCAATGGTATTTACAGGATACCGTCACTTCAGACACTAGGAGATATTTATGAAAGTATTAATCATAGGTAGTGGTGGACGTGAACATGCAATTGCATTTTCACTTAGTAAAAGTAAAAAAGTAACAGAAATTCACGCTATACCTGGTAACCCTGGGATTAGTAAAATAGGAACTTGTCATAATGGAAGTGTTGAAGATTTAGATTTCATTTTACAATTTGTAAAAGAATATAAAATTGATTTAACAGTTATTGGACCAGAAGTTCCACTTTGTCTTGGACTAGCAGATTTACTTGAAGATAATGGATTTAAAGTATTCGGCCCAAGAAAATATGCAGCAACACTTGAAGGAAGTAAAGCATTCTCAAAAAATTTTATGGAAAAACATAATATTCCAACTGCAAAATATGTAGAAGTAACTTCATATAATGAAGCAGTAGATGCACTTTTAAAGTTTGAATACCCGCTTGTTATTAAAGCAGATGGACTTGCAGCAGGAAAAGGTGTTGTAATTTGTCAAAATGAAGAAGAAGCAAAAACTGCTTTAAAAGAAATCATGGTTGATAGAGTATTAAGTAGTGCCGGTGAAAAAGTTGTAATTGAAGAATTCTTAAAAGGATTTGAATGTTCACTTTTATGCTTTACAGATGGAGAAACAATAATTCCAATGGTTTCAGCAAAAGATCATAAACAAATCTATGATGGAAATGTTGGACCAAATACAGGTGGTATGGGAACAGTATCTCCCAATCCTTTCCTACCAGATATGGATGATATTTTAAAACAAGAAGTGTTAGATCCATTTATGGAAGGATTAAAAAAAGAAAAAATGGATTACAGAGGTGTAATCTTCATTGGATTAATGATTGATAATAATCATCCAAAAGTATTAGAATTTAATGTACGTTTTGGTGATCCAGAAACACAAGTAATCTTACTTAGATTAGAAACTGATTTATTTGATATTATGAA
>JAZKYN010000093.1:0-6541 GCA_045612145.1 Bacilli bacterium | reverse complement strand
ATTATATCAAAGTGATTTATCGAAAAATGAAATATTTTTGAAGTAAAAAATAAAGTGTAATTATTTTAATAATTACACTTTTTTGATTATTGTTTATAAAATTATTTTATTCATTGTTTTTAATTAATTCTTTTGTTCTTTTTAAAGCATCAAGTCTTGATATCATGATTACTCTTTTACAAGTTGTACATTCTAGCTTATAGTCAATTCCTATTCTTAAAACCTTCCATGAGAATCCTCCACATGGATGATTTTTTTTAAATTTTAAAATATCACCAATTTGAACATCTGTTGCGTTTATCATGTTATACCTACTTTTTATTATATTTAATATGGTTATTATTAAGTATTTCTTCAGCAAGCATTCTGTATTCTTTTGATCCTCTTGAATTAAAAGAAAAGCTTAGTACACTCATTCCATGCATTGGAGCTTCTTGAATGTGTGAAGATCTTGTTATTATAGTTTTAAATATTTTACTTGGGAATAAGAATTTTACTTTATCAACTATTTCGTAACCAAGGGTATTTTTATTATCTAGTTTAGTCATTAAAATACCTTCAATTTCAATGTCTTTTATTTGTTGTACTTTATCGATTTTGTTAATCATTTGAGTTAATGCTTCATATGAATAGAATCCACATTCAACAGGTATTAAAACAGAGTCACTTGCGTATAAAGCATTATCGACAATTAAGCCAAGTGAAGGAGGACAATCTATTAAGATAAAGTCATATTCATTTTTGATCATGTCAAGTTTTCTTTTTAATAAATATTCTTTATCAGGTATCATATATAGACTATCTTCAATATTTGCAAGTTTAATAGATGATGCTATTAAATGAAGGTTTTCTACTTTTGTTTTAATAATTGCTTTTCTTAAAAGACCAACATGAGTAAAAAAATCAGTTACATCAAACAAAATATCTTCACGATTAATTCCTAGTCCTACGGTTGCATTTGCTTGTTGGTCATAGTCAATTATCAATACTTTTTGTTTATACATTGCAAGAGATGCGGCTAGGTTTATTGTAGTTGTTGTCTTTCCAACGCCACCCTTTTGGTTAACAATTGAGATAATTTTACCCATATTTTTCTCCTTTCTATAATGGATTTTTCTTTATTTTTGCATACATTCTAGGGTATGTATTTGGAGTTGTTTTTGTCTTTTTTATTGTTAAAATGCATCTGTTCCCAGCATCCTTTGGAAGAGAATACGTGTATGTTTTTTCTAAATTACCGCCCATTTTTGATATTGCATTCTTTGAAATTTCTAGTTCTTCAAGGTAATTTTGACCTTTCATAGCTATGAAATATCCACCTTTTTTTACAAATCCAAGGGCTAATTCTGATAGAATATTAAGGCTTGCGACTGCTCTTGCAGTAACAAAATCATATGTTTCTCTTCTATCTTTTATATAATTTTCTGCTCTATCATTTATAACAATTATGTCTTTTAAATCTAGTTTTTCTATTACCGAATTTAGAAAATTACATCTTTTTGTTGTAGGCTCAAGTAGTGTAATTTTAGTGTTTGGATATACGATTTTTAAGACAATTCCAGGAAGTCCGGCACCACTTCCAATATCTAGAAGTGTAATATCTTTTGTATTTTCTAAGTGTTTTAAAGCTAAAATACTATCATAAAAATGTTTTATATATACGTCTTCTTCTTCAGTAATTGTTGTTAAATTCATTACTTTTGATGACTCAACAAGTAGATTAAAGTAGCTATATAATTGTTCTTTTTGAATAGTAGTTAGTTCAATTATTTCATCTAAATATTTTGAATAGTCCATTATTTATTCTTCCTTCTTAGTGTTTCAATATATACTAGTAAGATTGAAATATCTGATGGATTTACTCCACTTATTCTTGATGCTTGAGCTATTGTTACTGGTCTTACTTTGTTTAGTTTTTCTCTTGCTTCACTAGCTAGATTTGGTATATCTTTATAATCAATATCTTGAGGTATATTTACTGTTTCAAGTTTAAGAACTCTAGATGCTTCTTTGAAAGATTTATCAATATATCCTTGATATTTTACTTCGATATTTAAGCATTCTCCATATTCATAAGGTAATGGATTTTCTAAATTCACCATTTTTACAATATCAAAATAACTGATTTCTGGTCTTTTCATTAGGTCAATTCCAGATATTCCATCTCTTAAAAGAGGTGAATTTATTGATTCTAAATATTCATTTATTTCTTTTTTAGGTGTTAACCATAGTTCTGTTAAACGAAGTTTTTCGTTTTCAATAGATTCCACTTTTGATAAATATTTGTTATATCTATCCTCTTTTATTAATCCTTTTTCATATCCGTGTTTTGTAAGACGTTTATCAGCATTATCATGTCTTAATAGAAGTCTATATTCAGCACGTGATGTTAACATTCTATATGGATCAGTTACACCTTTTGTTACAAGGTCATCTATTAATACGCCAATATATGCTTCATCTCTTCTTAAGATTAGTGGTTCTTTTTCATTTAAATAGCATGTTGCATTTATACCAGCCATTAATCCTTGTGCAGCTGCTTCTTCGTATCCACTTGATCCATTTACTTGTCCACCAAAGAATAACCCTTTTACTTTTTTTGATTCAAGTGTTGGTTTTAATTCCATTGGATCTATTGCATCATATTCTATAGCATAAGCGTATTTTGCTATTTTTGCATTATCAAATCCAGGTAAACTTTTTATCATTTGTTCTTGAACATAGTGAGGCATACTTGTTGAGAACCCTTGAATATATGTTTCATTTAGTTCTAAACTTTCTGGTTCTAAGAATAATTGATGACGTTCTTTATCTGAAAATCTAACAAGTTTATCTTCAATTGAAGGACAGTATCTTGGTCCAACACCTTCTACAATTCCTGAATACATACTTGATTCATTTAAATGAGCATGAATAATTTCATGTGTTTTAGGTGTTGTCCATATTAAGTAACAAGGTACTTGTTCATTAAATGGCATCATTTCACTAGGATCTGTTTCATAACTAAATGTAAGTGGCATATCAGTTCCTAGTTCAAGTTGTCCTTTTGTAAAATCAATTGAATCTGTGTATATACGTGCAGGTGTTCCTGTTTTTAATCTTATTAATCTAAAACCAATATTCTCTAAAGATTTTGATAATCCATAGTTTGTATTTTCACCATCAGGACCAGCTGGTGTTGTTTCTTTTCCACAAAGAATTCTAGATGATAGATATGTTCCTGTTGTGATAATAACAGTTTTGGAATAGATTTTTGTACCATCTTCTAATTCTACACCTTTAATAGAATCATCTTCAACTATTAGTTTATCAACAAGAGCTATATATATATCTAGGTTTGGCTCTTTTGATACAACATCTTGCATGTATCTTGCATATTTAATTTTATCTGATTGTACCCTCATTGCACGAACTGCAGGACCTTTTGATAGATTTAGCATTTTAACTTGAATTGCTGTTTTATCAGCAGTTTTTGCCATTTGACCACCAAGAGCATCAATTTCTCTTACAAGAATACCTTTAGCAGGACCACCAATTGATGGATTACATGGCATGTTACCTATTCGATTAAAATTACCACATACCATTAATGTTTTAAATCCAACTCTTGAAGTTGCTAAAGCTGCCTCTATACCTGCATGTCCACCACCTACAACAATTGAGTCATATGTATCATTTAATTTTGAACAAAGTTCATTATAGTTAAGTGGTTTCATATTGTTACTTCCTTATTAAATACATTACTACTACTACACCAACAAGTACAATTAAACCCATTAAAAGACCTACTAGTTTTGTAATAGAATTATTAAGTTTTGCTTTTTTTGCTAGTTTGTTTTTTTCTTCAATTTCTTTTTTTCTAGCTTCTGTCATTGGAAGTTTACACATGCAAAAATCACAAGTTAACGCATCATATTTATTTTCATTATGACATCTTGGACAAATCATATTATCACCTTTTTCTAATTAATATATATAATTATACTATATTTTTTAATTTTTTTCTATAATAAAACATAGAAAAAAGGATATTACAAAACAATCTTATTTGTTTTATAATATCCTAAATTTCAATAATATGTTATTTTACGATTCTTCCCATTACTCCTGGAACCATACCAGCAGCATTAGATTCATCTGTATCAATGTGCATTGCAAGTGCGAATGAATCATTTACACGAACAACAACATCACCGAAGATTAATGATCTATTTGGTGTTAAAACTTCTACTTTAACAACATCTTTATCTTTAACGCCTAATTCTTCAGCATCTTTAACTGTTGCATGAATATGTCTTTTTGCAACAATTACACCTTCTTTAATTTCTACTTCTCCACATGGACCAACAAGTTTGCATCCTGGAGTATTAGCTAAATCACCTGATTCTTTAACAGCAATACCAAGACCTAAGCTTCTTGCGTCAGTTGCAGAAAGTTCTACTTGAGATGCTTTTCTAAAAGGCCCAAGAATAGATACGCCTGCAAGTTCTTTTTTAGGACCTACAACTGTAATTCTTTCTTCACAAGCATATTGACCAGGTTGTGATAAAGGTTTTTTAATTGTAAGAGTAGCGTTTTCTCCAAATAACACTTTAAAATCAGCTTCTGATAAATGAGCATGACGAGCTGATGTTTCAACAATAAATTCTTTTGACATTTTATTTTTTTCCTTTCAACATTATGTTTTTATTTTATACATATATATTATACCAAAAAAAGTTAATCTTGGCAAGAATACACCCTTAAAGTTGAAAAAATATTTAAAATATTGTATAATATATATATCTATATAAAAAGGAGCATATTATGAAACTAGGTATGATTTCCCTTGGTTGTGCTAAAAACTTAATTGATACAGAATTATTTTTAGGTGTAGCCAAGAAATATAATTTAGAAATAACAAATAATATATATGAATCAGACATTATTGCAATTAATACATGTGGATTTATAGAATCGGCTAAAAAGGAAGCAATCGATACAATCTTAGACGCAACAACTCTTGGTAAAAATAAAATAGTTATTGCTATGGGATGTCTTGTTGAAAGATATCTTGAAGATTTAAAAGAAAGCATTCCAGAAGTTGATTTCTATTTTCCAATAAAAGATTACGATAATATAGATAAATTATTTAATAAGATTTTGAATAATGATACATCTTATAAAATGGATTATGAATCTAGAGTAATAACAACTCTTCCTCACAGTGCATATTTAAGAATATCTGAAGGATGTGACAATAGATGTAGTTATTGCGCAATCCCAATAATCAGAGGAAACTTTAGAAGTAGAACTTTTGATAGTTTAATTAATGAAGCTAAAACTCTAATTAAACAAGGTGTAAAAGAAATTACATTAATCGGTCAAGATACAACAAGATATGGAACTGATCTAAAAGAAGGAAAATACTTAGAACACTTACTTCATGAAATATCACTTCTTGATGGGATTGAAATAGTAAGAGTATTATACTTATATCCAGACGAAATAACTGATAATGTTATTATGGAAATTAAGAATAATCCAAAAGTAGCAAACTACTTTGATATTCCAATCCAACATGCTTCAAACAAAATGTTAAAAGCAATGAATAGACGTGGTTCTAAGGAATTCCTAATATCTTTAATTAATAAAATTAAAACAAATATTCCAGATGCTATAATTAGAACTACTTTAATTGTAGGTTTCCCAACTGAAACTGAAGAAGACTTTAAAGAATTATATGAATTTGTAAAAGAAGCAAAATTCAATAGACTTGGTGTATTTACATATTCTGATGAAGAAGATACAAAAGGATATGATATGCAACCTAAAGTTGAACAATCTATTATGGATGAAAGACTTGATAAAATAATGTCTATTCAAAATAATATATCTTTATCATTAAATAAAGAGTATATTGGAAAAACTTATAAAGCTATTGTTGACAGTTTTGATTATAATAAAAATGCATACATTGTAAGAAACTTCTATTATGCACCAGATGATGTTGATGGTTGTATATATATAAATACATCTTATAATGAAAACATCAAGCCTGGAGATATTATTGATGTTGAAATAATTGATGCTAATAGTTATGATTTAATTGGTAAAATAAAATAACCTATTCAAATGAATAGGTTATTTTTTATTCTACTTCTTTTCTTAATCCTCTAAGTATTTCTACCATTGCCCAAGTGTCTTGTCTACAGTATATTCTTAAAGCTAAATATTTCTCATTATATTCTTTTTCAGTAAGTGTTGGAAGTTGTCCATATGTTACAATTGCTTCAGTACCATTTTTTACAACAAGATTTGAGTATGTTAAATTTGTAAATAGTGGAAGTATTTTTTTAATTGAAAATGATCCATGCATATTATTATGATAATATGTATATCTTGGTTCATTTACTGATTTATCTTTGATGTTTTGAGGAAGAATATCTTCAAATAATTTTTCATTTCCTTTAAGTACATCAAGTAAGTCAAAAATATTATCATTAATATTATCAACTTCTTTTTTATATTCAGGGAAAAACTCTGTAAATTCTTTCATTCT
>JAZKYN010000092.1:0-8518 GCA_045612145.1 Bacilli bacterium | reverse complement strand
CTTTATCTTTAACATAACAAATTACATCTCTTCCACCAGTTGTAACATATTCACCATTTTCATCATAATATCCCCCTTGGAATGATTTACCTTCATAATCAATTTCCCATGGTGTTTCTGATAAATCGTTATATTCCTTTGTAGTTGGAATACGTAATTTGTTATATGTTTCAACCCAATAATCATGATATGATTCAAACACAGATGATCTAGCACTCATACTGTTACTTAATAACATACCATCTGAACATCCAATATTATAATCTGGTGAATCTAAAGTTTTGATCCAATCATTTACGTCATATGCATAGCCATAAATAGCCCATAGATATTCGCCTCTGCCTGTCCCTCTTGACTTAGATAAATAGATAGGTTCAATAGTTGACGAATTTTCATCATCAATATACATGAAGATATATGTATCATTATAGTCTGCGTTTGATGAATATTCATATTCATATTGGAATGCCCAAATATATACTTTCTCTTCATCTTCATTTGTATAAGAATAATAATATTCATTATGACAAACTTTACCACCATATGTATATTGATAATTTATCATCGCATTATCCATAAAACCAATAAAGTCTATATTACCTAAATACCAATATTCTTCATAGTAATCACAATATTTACAATAAACACGATATTTACCATAATTACCATTTTCACTTTTTTCTATAATATGCCAATCATCATAATCAATTGTATGTTCTTCAGTTACTGGAATACTCTCATACCATTCATGCCCGCAGAAACATTCATATTTCATTTGACCTTCTTCTGTATGCCCTGCTTCTCTAACTATCTCACTTTCATATTCAGTATGTTCTTCATATATAACTTCACCACAAATATCACATTCAATTTTGTGATATTGACTATTAAATTGTTCTGGACTATAGAAATCATGATTACCACCATTTTCAAATTCTAGTTCATATTTGATATCACCTTTTGAATTTGATGACATGTAAAGATTACCTTCTTCACAGTTTCCTTCAAAAATTAATTCACGTTTAGAGAAATCACTAGTATCTGTATCTTCAAATACTGGATAATAATAACCGCTTCTAAATACAAGTAATGAGAAATCTTCATCAGGAATAATTGTACCTGTTGCAGAAACCCAATATTTAAATGTTCTTCCATTTTGATCATTTAATTTTACATTTAATACATCATTTTCTTGTGCAATGTAAACATTAACATTTTCACCGTAAATCTTACTATTTGATGTAACAGTTTCTTTTCCTTCGAATGTTGCAGTACCACCTGATACAACAATAATAATACCTTCAACAGATTCTGCTATTTCTTCTTTTTCTCTACCACAAATAGTACAAGTATAAATAATTAATCCATTTTCTTCATCAGCAGTTCCTTCATCATATGTGCAGTCTCCAGTTTCAGTTTCTCCACATTTACATATTCTTTCATGTTTGTCTTCTACTGTTTGACTTGGATACCAATCGCCAAATAAATGTCCAGTTGTCTTGTCAATTGTTTCTTCTTTTGTTCTTCCACAAACTGTACATGTATAAGTTTTAATTCCTTCTTCAAAATGACTTGGTTCTTTTGTTATTTTACCTTCATCATATGTGCAGTCTCCAGTTTCAGTTTCTCCACATTTACATATTCTTTCATGTTTGTCTTCTACTGTTTGACATGGATACCAATAAGTAAATGAATGAACATGTTCTTCATTTTGTTCTTCAACTATTACAAAATAAGAAAAACTACTAGTTTCAAAAATTATTTTGCCTTCTAAAAATGTTGGAATAATCTTTTCAACTGACTTGTTCTCTTTTATATGAAATACAAAACAATTCTCATTAACAAACTCTGGAACAGGAATAGTCACTTTTATTTTTCCATCAGGTTGTATTTTTTTATCATCTTTAGAAACATAAATATCAAATATATAAACATTTCCTTCTTTGTTATACTCTTGATTAGAAAGTATATCTAATACATCCTCTGCTTCTTCAGATAATTGATCCACTGAATTAGTAACAAGAGTAGATCCTTCTTCAAACTTACCACCTTCAATAATAACTCCATAGTCATTTTGTATAGAATCAAGAATGACAGGTTCATTATTACAAGCAGTAAGAACTAAAGTTGAAACCATAACTCCAATAAAACTTATTATAGTTAATAGTGTTTTTTTCATGTTTTTTTCCTCCTTTTAAAATTGTTTGATAACATCAATATTTATTTGTATATCTTCAAGAATCTTTACAAATGGTAATTTACCTTCTACAGTTTTACGATAAACATCATCAGAATTTAGTAAAATTTGTCCTGGTAAAACAAAAACCTCGTTATCATTAATAAAAAATTCAATACTAAAAAACCACAAACCATCTTTTCGATTTCTTGATAATGTTGGGCAAAAGAAAATTATTTTTCTATCATTTAATTTAATTTCCAGCATGCTTCCTTCATTATGCATATTTAAAATATTTTCTTCATAAAGTGGCATACCACTATGAAAATAAACTGTATAAATATCATTAGGCGCATTAATAAACAAATATTCAGTGTTTTCATCTTTATCAATAATCCGCTTATGCCCTTTAGGAATTGGAACATTAAATTCATTAAACTTTAAACGTTTCTTTACCATTGATATCACCCCAATATGTTTTGCTGTTTTTAGACGTTTATATTATAACACGCTTAAGTCATTTCTCCTACACCCATTTTGGGTGTTTTTTAGTTTTTTTAGAATATTTATTAAAAAAAGTTGATAGTATAAGAACTATCAACTTTTAAATTATAATTTATTTTTTATCTTTTAATAAAGATTTCAATTCATCACGATTGTTAACACCTAAAATTCTATATAAAGAAGATATATGCATTTTAACAGTATTTTCAGAAAGAAATAAATCAGAAGAAATTTCTTTTCTGCTTTTACCTTCTAGAATTCCTTCTAGAACATCAATTTGTCTAGAAGACAAGGTAGTTCCTTCTGGAAGTTTTAAAATAATTTTATTTATTTTTTCTGTTTTTGTCATAGAATCTATGATAACAATTGAACTTGAATCACCTTTAACAGGAAGATTTTTT
Source organism: Bacilli bacterium (assembly GCA_045612145.1). Classification (GTDB taxonomy): domain Bacteria; phylum Bacillota_I; class Bacilli_A; order ML615J-28; family CAG-313; genus CAG-313. Next base: position 5,437 of record JAZKYN010000092.1, on the reverse strand, counting down.
ATGTTAATATAGTCCTGCATCATCCAATAAAGGAACAATAACATGCATTCACTTAAAATATATGATACAGACAAAAACTCAAAATTTAAATCAATAAACTTTTCAATTATCCACATTACTATATTGCAAAGAGCTATTGCTATTAAAAGCCCTGCATGTTTTTTTTCAGCAACTTTTTTTGTAATAATTGAAAGAGTAATTATAAAAATCATTAAGCAAAAATAAAACAAAACATAAATCAAATATACAATATGAAGAGGTCCATATATTTTTACAAGTTTAGTGGCACCATCAACGTATTCTAAACTAACATCTTTATAATACCAAGGAAGATAACCAGCTGTACAAACCAACATAAATACTATTCCACCAATAATGATCAATAATATTGATAAAACCTTTTTATATTTAAATCCACACAAAGAAACAATATTTAAAAACATACTCATCAATAAAGAAATATGTCCTAGATAAGACATTTTATTAAATAGTAATGCTGAATCAACTGTATTTGCAATAGACAATAGTAAATATCCTAGTTGTACGATACATATACTAGCAAAAAAAACTATAAGCCATTTTTCTTTATTCTTAATAACTAAACAATATACTATAAATAATACTATAGCAATTAATAGCATCAATCCATATGCAATCGCCATCTCAAATCCTCCCTTAATTCTACTCAACATTTTTTATTAATAATATACGAAAGTACTAATTTATTGATGTAGAAGTCTAATAATAAATATTCATATCACTATTTATTGTATTAAAAATACCTATTTTGTAGTATTATATCATATTTTTGAATTTATTTCCACTATTATCTCCTATACGTTCAAAGACCATAAATCAAATAAAAATATAATCTTTTAAAAAAATTAAAAAAACGCACCTAAACAGATGCATAATTCCATGATTTTGATGTTAAAATCGTTATATTTCTACTATAAATCTGATGACTTATAGACACATTCTAATGTCTTACTGCTACGATATCTATCTTTTTAAAAGCTGTATGGGACGATAAGTCTTTTTTAAAATTTCTTAAGTATATCATGGTGGCCGATATCAACTAAAATAATTAATTCTTCATTTTCAAAATACCATATTATTCTTATATCCATATTTATACTACTTTCGTACAGATCTTTTTGGCCTTTTATCTTTTTTGTTCTTAATGATGGATGTAATACATTTTCCACAAACAGCTTCATTTTATTTTGAAACTGAATTTGTTCATTATTAGTAAGATTATTAAATGCTTTTTTAAATCTTTCAGTATATGCTAATTTATACATAAGCTACTCCTTACTATTTTCTTTAAGACTCTTTAACAAATCATCTACATTATTAAATGTATTATATTCGAATTTTACATCCTCCCTCAATACTTGGATTTCTTCTGCTAATTTTAAAATATATTCTTTAGGGTATACAGCGACAGGTTCAAGTTTAATACTACCATTTTCAATTGATACTTCAAATTTATCTCCTTCTTGTAAATTTAAATTTTTTACAATTTCCTTTGGCAACGTGATTTGTGATTTCTTTCTTAATTCAATAATCATAATATCCTCCTTGTTGGAAATTCCTACTTTCCTACTATATTATATCATACCTAAATAAAATTATCCACTATTTTAAATAAAAAAGAATTCAAATCCCATTAGTTGAACAAAAACTAAAATTTCCATAGAAAATAAAAAATTGCTCCAAATATGGAACAAAATCTTTAAAATAGGTCCAAAAACCTCTATATTTGAACTATAAATCAAGTGACTTATAGACTAATCCTAACTGTTACGATATCTATCTTTTTATTAGGTGTATGGGACGATAAGTCTTTTACAACTTATAAAATAAAAATTTAGCAGATGCATTAGTACCATCGTTATTATGGTATATTTCGCCTATATAAATCATCATATTTTCATCAACTAAAATTATATCTAGTGAATAGCTATTAATCGCATTAATTACAGCTTTGATTATATCTTTATTAGTTTGCCATTTCAAACTATATCCATTCTCTAATTTAACATAAGTTTTTAAAACACGAATTATTTCTTGATCGGTTTTGTGAGATAAATCTATTTTGGATAAAGTTTCTAAAAAAAACTCATTGTAATCTAATAGTTTAATAAATGCTTTTTCTCTCTTATTTGTTTTAATAGACTTTAATTCATATAATAATCGTTCGCGATATTGCGGTTTTATAAAATTATTTACAAAAATCTCTATCATTAATTTAACCTCTATAATACATCAATATAGTTTTGCATTCCATACATAATTCTTATTATTCTAATTTCATTTTTTATATCATCAACTTCATAAAATGCAATATAATTATCTATCAACAACTTTCTGATATTTTTGTTTTTAACATAATTATTATTTATTAAAGGAGCGCTTTTGGGAAACAATGTAATAGAATCGAACTTTTCTTTAATTTTATTTAACAATTTAATTGCTGCTTCTTTATTGACTAAATTATTACAAATATAGTTATAAATTGATTCTAGATCTTTTTGTGCATATTTTTCAATTATAACATTATATTTTTTATCCATTATTAATTATTCCTTTAATAAATGAATCTAATTCAACTTTTTCTTTATTTCTTTCTGGATCATTAAGTGCTTCATTTATTAAAATGGCTGCTTGCATTTTTGCAATAGTTTGTTCGTATAACTCAACGCTCATAAGAACCATATCACTGTAACCATTTTTAGTTATGACAATTGGTGTTTCACTTTCTTTACATATTTTTGAAATATTTGCTGTATTCTTAAGTTCATTTATAGGTAATATTCTTGGTAACACTTGCATAATAACCTCCTAAATTATTATATTCTTTTTGTGGCATAATTATACCATAATTATTTTTGTTTGTCAATAAAAAAATAAGTCATCATAGATGACTTATAGACACATTCAAACGTGTTAAAAGAACAAAAAGGATACACTTGACATATTTCACCATAGGAAGAAGTTCTAAAAGGATACGATTATTTGCTTATACCTTGATTTGTTGCCTCTTTAAATATCAATATTTTCTCTCTTTGATTTAATAATACCAGTAGCTATTTTCCTAGATCCTTCACATACGTCAAACACTAGATTTTCATATAAATCATTTGGAGCAGTATCATAAACATACCTCACAAATGCAATTGTTTTATATTTATCTATAGCTTCAATATTTCTAAGAAATATACTATGTAATGGCTCTTCTTTGCTTTTCTTTCGAATTACAATCTGTGGCATATATCTATTACCAAACGGAATAGTTTTTCTACCTCCATCTTTTTCTTTTATCCATTCTATTTCTGCAATAAACTCTGGATTTTTAAATAAAGCAATTGGTGGGATTTCATCTAAAACTAATTCTTCAAAGCCTTTATTTAATTCAATTTGATATTCCCTAATAGCTATTTGAACATCTGCATAAAAACTATCTCTACCAGATTGCGTAATCCATTGACCAATCCAAATAGGTGTTATCGTTCTATCATCTGGATAAATTATAAATATTTGTTTTCTTACAACTACAGTATTATTTTTAATCATTAAAAACAATATTCTGTTTTGACTGTCTTTAGAATAAAATGCTTTGATTAATTTGTCACAATAGTTTAAGTCACAATACTTATATTGTTCTATTAATATTTCTTTAATTTCTTTAGTTGGAGTAATCTTTGTAATATAACCATGCTCAGGAACTTTAAAAGAATTAACTAATGAAGTAATTCCCAAACATAACATGCAACCACCAACAATTGAAAGCCATATTTGTTTATCTTCTAAAATTAATGTTATTTGACATAATATACCAAAAATTATTAATATTATTGACCATATAAATGATTTTTTATCCATGTGCTTATACCTCCATAATATTATATCATAATTTTTAGAAAATCGTGAGAAAACGTATCTTTATAGCACAATAAAAATACTATGCTTTTGCTATTTTCGAGTCCCGTATGTTATCCAAAATTATTACTCTACAACCTAGTAAGAAGTAATAAAAGGATACATTTTAGATAAAGTGTTTTGATTTTTCATTCACTAATATCGCATTTTTCCCTAAATAAAGCTCCTAAAAACAAAAAAAGAAGTGATTTTAGTGTATCACTTCATCTCTTTCATAATGGCGTCCCAAAAGGGATTCGAACCCCCGACACACGGCTTAGAAGGCCGTTGCTCTATCCTGCTGAGCTATTGGGACATTTATTTAAAGCATTAATATTATACTAAATTTTTACTTTTTTGTAAAGTCATTTGACTAGTTATTTTTATTTTATCATTAATATTCTTAACTTTGCATATAATATTTTGGTGATAAAATGATTATTATTGATGCTGGACATGGTGGTTGGGATCCAGGTGGCGGATCAAATGAGGATTTTAAAGAAAAAGATTTGACTAAGAAAATTAGTGATTATCAAAAAAGACGTTTTGATGAATTAGGTATTCCGAGCAAAAGAACTAGAACTACTGATGAAACTTTAAATCCAGATAAAAGGATTGAGCGTATTTCTTTGCTAGGTGCAGATTATGACGATATATTAATATCAAATCATATTAATAATGCAGGCAGCGGTGGTGGAGAAGTAATATATTCTTTAAAATCAACAAATGCTCTTCCAAGTTCAATTGGGAGAAATTTAGAAAGTGTTGGTCTTCCTATTAGAAGTGTATATCAAAGAATGGGGAGAACCGGAAAAGATTTTTACTTTATTTTAAGAGAAACTCTTCCTGCAACATCCATGATTATTGAATATGGATTTGCAAATAATGAATATGATACTAATTTGCTTAGAACTAGATGGTTTGATCTTGCTGAAGCTGTAGTTAAAAGTATTGCTGAATATTTAGGTGTTGAATATACATTACCCAATTATAGTGTTTATACTGTTAAAGAAAATGATACATTAAGTAAAATTGCAAATGAGTTTAATACAACTGTTGATAATTTAAAAATAAATAATAGTTTATCTAGTGACATTATCAATATTGGTGATACATTAATCATATAATGAAAAAACTTTTAAAGATTTTCTTTATTCTTCTTCTTTTTTATTATATCTATTATATTATTAGATATAATTTCATATGGAAAGATAGTTTTATAAATACATTGGAATTATGGCTTTATAAGGTTGTTGTTGGTATAATTCCAATGTATGTTTTAAGTAGTTTATTATTTAGTATTAATTTTATAAATAACTTTGTATTCAATCTATTTAATAAATTTAAACTTTTTGAAAATAGAAAAGCTCTATTTTTGTTTCTTATTAGTTTTTTATGTGGAACACCAACAACTAGCTTAATAGTTAGTAAAGCTTATTTAAATAAAGAGATATCTTTTAAACAAGCAAGAAACATTATTTGTAGTTGTTCTTTTATATCTTTTTTATTTCTT
>JAZKYN010000091.1:0-9545 GCA_045612145.1 Bacilli bacterium | reverse complement strand
TCATATATTAAAATAATTTCTTTAAAGAATCCTGTAAATAAATTTATAAATAAAATTAGTAATAAACTATAATCAACTCTAAGATATTTCAAAATAGTCATAATTCTTTCCATCTTTTGTTATTTTTATTTTATAATTATACGAATTATTTTCACTTATTGTTTTGCCGATTATTTCTCCTTTATTTACATATTCATAAAGTCTATAATCAAACGAACTTAAATTATAATACGTAAACAAATAATCATCTTCTGACATTACGCATATAGTGTATGTTTCATTATCATTTTTTATAATTTTTGTTACAATTCCATTACAAAAATTGTATACACCATCAAATGAATAGTTTGTTATGTAATTAGTTTCATTATTGTATTCTATATTATCATAAAAAATAGTTGAATCAACCAGTTCATCATTTTCAAATATAATTATTTCACCAAATAATGAATTAAATGTTTTAACTAATTTTAAAAAGCTCACATCTTCTTTTAGTTTGTTTTTTATTTTCACTGGAGAAATTGTTACTAAAAATAATAATATTAAACTACTTAAAAAAATTCTAAAGAATAGTTTTGTAATATAATTTGATTTATTTTTTTTAGAAAGATTCTTATTCTTTCTCATTTAATCACCATAATATTTTATGATAAAAACATAGTATTTATGATTTAAAAACTAGCGAATTCTCTTTCATACTAAAATAAGTGTCTCCAATAATAATATGATCTAAAACGACTAGGTCCATTAATTTTGCTTGTTTAACAATTTCATTTGTAACTTTCATATCTTGTATACTAGGTGTTGAATCACCACTTGGATGATTATGAACAAGAATGATTGCTGATGCTGAAAGCTTTAAAGCCCATTTTATAATATCTCTTCCATCAATTAAACTTGATGAAACAGTTCCTTGTGTTATTAATTGTTCACTTATAACATATCCTTTTGTATTTAAGTAAATTGCATACAAACATTCTTTGTTAATATTTTTTAATAGTGGTGAATAATAATCAAATATTTGTTTTGGATTTGAATATGTTTTTACCCGATTTTTATCTTCTAATATTCTTAAACCTAGTTCAATTGATGCAAGCAATGTTATTGCTTTTGTTTTGCCAATTCCTTTCAAATTAACAAGTTCTTCTATAGTAATTTCTCTAAGTCTTGATAAACTATCAAGTCCATATAATAATCTTTTTGAAAGTTCAATAACATCTTCATTTTTAGATCCAGTTCTAAGTATTATAGCAATTAACTCAACAGTAGATAGTGTTTTAATTCCATATTTAACTGCTTTTTCTCTTGGTCTATCAAAAAAAGGAACTTCTCTTAACATATTAACACCTCACTAATATAAATACGTTTAATTTATATTATTACGTTAATATTTTAGAAAAAGTTCCTTTTATTTTATTTTTTATTTAAAATAATATCTCTTACTTCAGATACTAAATATAAACTTCCAACAAAAATTGTAAAATCGACTTTATTATTATAAACATAGTTTAAAGCATCTTGTACATTTTCTATTTTTTGTTTATTTTGATGATTTGACATTTCGAAAATTGTATCTACTTCTGCACTTCTTGCGTAAGCATATTTTGTAAAAATAATTTCATCGAATGCTTCATCAATAAGTTTTATCATTTCTGTTAATTCTTTATCATGAGAAATAGAAATAACAGCGCGTTTATTGTTGTAGTTAAGTGTTTTAACAAATTCACAAATTCTAGTTAAACCATCAATATTGTGACCACCATCAACTAAGATATAAGGTTCTTTTGAAACAACTTCTAAACGACCTTGCCATTTAACATTCTTTAATCCATTGTATAGGTTTTCTTTTGATAAATCAAAGATATCTTTAATAACTTCAAATGCTTCAATGACTAAAATAGCATTTTCTATTTGATGATAACCTATAAGACCAAGTTCAATATTAGAATAATCTTTATAGTCAAAAATAGATAAGTTTGTATCGCACTTTTTGATAGTTAAGTCATTAAGTGAAGAGTATTTTACAAATGAATTATAATTTTTTACATATTCGTTTGCAATGTTTCTTAAACTTTCATCTTTAACACCAATTGCAATACCTACATTGTTTTTTATAATACCTAGTTTTTCAACTAAAATTTTATCTAAAGTATCTCCTAATACTTGCATATGATCTAAAGCAACATTTGTTAACATTGAAAGTATTGGTGTAATAACATTTGTACAGTCAAGTCTACCACCCATACCTACTTCAATTAACGCTACATCTAGACCTTCTATATTTGAAAAATAAATAAAAGCAAGAACAGTTATAAATTCAAAAAATGTTAAAGGTTCATATCCATCCTTTTCAATTTGATCATATTTTTCTAGAATTTGATTAGCATATTTAATTAAATTATCATTTGAAATGTTATATCCGTTATATCCAATTCTTTCATTAAAGACAGTTATGTATGGAGATGTGAATGTTGCAACATTTAATCCTTTATCCATTAAGATAGATCTTAACATCGCAACAGTACTACCTTTTCCATTTGTACCTGTTATATGAATTGATTTGAATTTGTTTTGTGGATTATCAAATAATTTCATTAAATAATGCATTTTATCTAAACTTTCTTTTTTAGAAAATCTTTTTTGAGATTCAACCCATTTTATAAAATCAGTTGCATTATCAAATTTCATATACTTATTTTTGGAAACTCTTAATTAAATCTTCAACTTCTTTTAATTGTTCAAGATAACTTGCAAGTTTTGCCTTTTCATTTTCAATTTTTTCTTTTGGAGCTTTAGATACGAAGTTAGGGTTATTAAGCATTCCATTACTTCTTGCAACTTCAGCTTCTAATTTTGTTTTTTTAGCGTTTAATTTAACAATTTCTTCTTCAATGTTAATTAATTCTTTTAATGGAATTGCGATATTAACATCTTCTAATACTGTAACAACAGCATCAGTTTTATCTACAGTTGTATCTACAATTAGATTTTCATAATTTGTAAAACGCATTAAATAATTTTGATGATTTAGTAAATAAGCTTTTAATGAATTATTAGATACTTCTAAGCTGATATTGATTTTTTTGCTCATACCAACATTTTTTTCACTTCTAATATTTCTGATTGAAGAAATAATTTCAAATAATTTTTCTGCTTTATTTGCTATATCTTCACTTAATTCTTTATTAGAAGCTTCTGGCCAGTTAGATACAGTAATTGATTCATCAAAGAAGTTTTGATAAATTTCTTCTGTAACAAATGGCATAAATGGATGTAATAATTTAACAATATTAGTTAAAACATTTGTTAAAATTGCACAAGTATTAATTTTTCTTGCTTGATCATCACTTGCAAAATCAACTTTAGTCATTTCTAGGTAATTTGAAGCAAAATCATCCCATGTAAAGTTATAAATTGCTCTTGCAACTTCACCAAATTCGAAATCTTCATATTTAGCATTAACATCATTTATAAGTTTTTCCATTTTAGAAAGAATTAAAACATCTAAACTTGTTAAGTTATTATAATCAATTTCTTCTCCGTTATATCCAGTGTTTTCTAAATTTAGTTTAACGAATCTTGAAATATTCCAAATTTTGTTGATATAGTTCCAAGATGATGCCATTTTTTCAGCAGAGAATCTTAAATCTTGACCTGGAGTTGAATTAGTTGTTAAGAAATATCTCATTGCATCACAACCATATTCATCAATTAGATCAAATGGATCAACACCATTACCTAAAGATTTACTCATTTTACGGCCTTGTTCGTCTCTAATTAAACCATGGATTAAACATTTTTTAAACGGACGACTATTCATGAAGTGTTTAGCATCAATTGCCATTCTAGCAACCCAGAAGAAAATAATATCATATCCTGTTACTAAACAGTCAGTTGGGAAGTATCTATCAACAAGTTCAGTTGAATTAGGCCAACCAAGTGTTGAGAAAGGCCAAAGTGCACTTGAGAACCAAGTATCAAGTACGTCTTCATCTTGTACCCATCCTTCACCCTCTGGAGCGTTTTCACCTACATAAACTTCTTCTCCATTATACCATGCTGGAATTCTATGACCCCACCATAATTGTCTTGAAATACACCAATCTTGGATATTTTCTAAATCAAGCCATGTAGCAAGTGTTTTATTAAAACGAGCTGGAACAAATTCAATTCCTTCAGTACTTGCTTGCATATCTAAAACATCTTTTGCAAGTGGTTCCATTTTAACAAACCATTGTTTAGATAGACGTGGTTCAACAACTACACCAGTTCTTTCAGAGTGACCAACTGAGTGAATCATTTTTTCAACTTGTGGGCAAAGACCAGCTTCAGTTAAATCTTTAACGATAGCTTTTCTACATTCAAAACGGTCCATTCCCTCGTATTTTCCTGCAAGACTATTCATAGTTCCATCTTCATTCATACAAATAATTCTTTCAAGTTTATGGCGATTTCCTACTTCAAAGTCATTTGGATCATGTGCAGGAGTAACTTTAACTACACCTGTACCAAAACCAATTTCTACATATTCATCGCTTATAACTGGAATTGTACGAGTTGTTCCTGGAATATAAACTTCTTTACCAATATATGCTTGATATCTCTCATCGCTTGGATGAACCATTAACGCAACGTCACCAAACATTGTTTCTGGTCTTGTTGTTGCAATTTCAAGTCCACCATTGCCATCTACAAATGGATAAATGAAGTGATAGAATGCACCTTCAATATCTTTATATTCTACTTCGATATTTGATAATGCAGTTTTTGCTTCAACGTCCCAGTTTATAATTCTTTCACCACGATAAATTAAACCTTCGTTATAAAAACGAATAAATACTTGTTTTACAGCATCTTGAAGACCATCATCAAGTGTAAAACGTTCTTTTGTGTAGTCTAGTGATAAACCAAGTGCAGCCCATTGATTTCTAATGTGAGTTGCGTATTCATGTTTCCATTCCCAAGCAACTTCTAAGAATTTTTCACGACCAATATCATATCTACTAATTCCTTGTTCTTTAAGTTTAGCATCTACTTTTGCTTGTGTTGCGATACCTGCATGGTCCATACCAGGAAGCCATAAAGCATCAAATCCTTGCATTCTTTTTCTTCTAATAATAATATCTTGAAGTGTTGTATCCCAAGCATGTCCTAAATGTAATTTACCAGTTACATTTGGTGGAGGGATAACAATTGTATATGGCGTTTTAGAAATATCACCACTTGTGAAAAATCCTTCTTTAAGCCAATATTCATATTTTCCTTCTTCTACTTTTTTTGATTCATATTTAGGTGCCATTTCGTCTTTTTTTAATCTAAACATATTTTACCTCCTAACAAATAAAAAAACGCTTCATCCTAGTCAAAGGACGAAACGTTGTTCCGCGGTACCACCTTTATTAATAAGTAATGTAAATAATTACATTAATTTATTCTCTTCATTCTTTTTAACGCAAAGTATACGGTTTAAGCTAATCATTGTTTCTTACTTAAACTTCTCATAGGCTACCTTCAAATACATTTAATCTTGTTTCGCACCTTACAACAAGTCTCTTAAAATAAATAATATTTTACTCTTCCTAATCACTGAATTTATATTTAACGCATATATTATATCAAATTTTGTTTTTTTAATCAAGAATTAATATCTAAAATTTTATTTCATATCTCCTGGATATTTAAAATCACCACGTACACCTAAAGAGAATTTAAAGATTTTAACTCCTTCAGCTGACGCAATACGTTTATATTGATTACGATTAAAACGTTTGAAGAAATTATCATAATAATTTAAAGCAACTTCATTATCCATATTAAACACTTCTTTTAATAAATAAATAATTCTTTCTTTTGAATAACCATTACCTAATGCATGATACATAATAAAGTCATTAATTTCATATTTACCAATTCTATCTTCAGTTGCTTGGTCACTTCCTGTAAGTTCTGGAGAAATTACTGCATTTCTAACACGTTTAAGTTCGTTTTTTACATCTACTATCTTCTTCTCGTAATATTCAACTAAACGTTTAATTGTTGTTTTAGGAAGACCTGAGTTTAAACTATACATTGAAAGTTGATCTCCACCAAATGTTGACCAACCAAGAGCAATTTCACTCATATCTCCAGTTCCAAGAACAATTCCACCTTCAGAGTTTGCTGTATTCATTAAAACTAAAGTTCTAATACGAGCTTGAACATTTTCATAAGTTACATCTTTTACGTTAGGATCTTTTCCTAACATTTTTAAATGACTAATTGCTTCTTTTTTAATTGAAACTTCTCTTGAATTAACACCAAGTTTTTCCATCATTGATTTTGCAAGAGATTTTGACTTAGAACCTGTTCCCATCCCAGGCATTGTAATTGCGATAATATTATTTAAATCCATATTGTATTTTTTAAATGTACTATACGCAAATAATAATGTTAGTGTTGAATCAAGACCACCACTTATTCCAATTACAACTTTTTTTATTCCAATGTAATCAAGTCTTTTCTTTAATGCAATAGCTGTTGCGTCAATAATTTTTTGACATTCATCATCTGATAATGTGGCAAAAGGAAGTTTTGAAGGTAATGTTTCTAATTTATATTCATTATTTTCGTTATATAATTCAAAAGGTATAATGTAAGAACTAATTTCACAATAATGTTTTCTAAATGAATCCTTTACTTTAGAATATTTTATTAATTCTAAATCGATATCAACATAATTTACTTTTTCATCTAAAGTATAGTTATTATCATTTAATAATAAATTCCCACAATTATATGCAATTTGATGCGATTCAAAAATGAAATCACTTGATGTTTCAGATTGACCGCATGCCACATACAAATATGCTCCGTTATTTTTGTAACTTGCATTTTTTACTAACATTTCTCTTATTTCATCTTTTCCAAGATAAAATGGAGTTGCACTTAAATTAAAAACAATATCAGCACCTTTATCATAAAGTTCTGAATGAGGATTATATCCACTCCATAAATCAGCACATATTTCAACACCAAAGCTTACATTATTTTCGATATTTTCAAAAAGTGTTGAGCCAAATACTACTTCTTGTCCTAAAACATTAATTGTAGTGTAGTCATCTGTAAAATCAATACCACTTGTAAAATATCTTGCTTCATTTAACTCATTTAATGTAACTAAATTTACTTTAGGAATAATTCCTAATATTTTTTTATTTTGAATAACACAAGCACAGTTATATAAAGAACCATTTATTGCAAGTGGTAAACCAATTATTAAGATTTTTTCATTATTATTTTCAACAACATAATTTAAAGCATCAAGTATATCTTTTAAAAATCCATTATTAAATAACAAATCTCCAACTGAATATCCTGTTAGTGATAATTCAGGATATACAATAATAGATGCTTTTTCATATTCATTTTGAATTTTTATTATTTCTTTAGCATTTTCCATTGGTTTTCCAAGATAAACTACTGGACTTGCTAGAGCAACTTTTAAGTAATTATTATATAACATTATAATTCCTCCTTATAAATATTATTTTTAATAATATAATCATATATTTCTTCTGTAACTATATTTTTATCAAAATTTCTTCTAAATATACTAGATGAAACTTCTGGAAAATCAATTTTTATTACTTCAAATTTATCTTTATATTCTTTTAAAAAAGAATCATTTTGAATAATTTCTTTTATTTCTTCTACTTTTTTATCTCTTGTAAAAACGATAAAGTTATTTTCTTCAAGTAAAACTTTTGAATTTTTCCAACCTTTGAAACTTTCAATCCAGTCATCACCAAAAGCAAAAACAGGATGATTTAAATCTCTTAAAGTTTGATAAGTACCAACAAATTCTCTTGTTTGTTCAATATCACTTATAGTAACATTTGATAAATCATTTGTAAGGATTTTAATCATATTGATACGATGTTCATAAATATCTAATGATTTTCGGTCATAGTTTGCACCATTTGGAACAATAATTACTTCATCATACATACTTGAAAGTTTCTTTATAATTTCTTTGTGTGCAATTGTCGGAGGATTAAAACTACCACCAAATACTACTCTCATATATTCTTTAATACCTCTCTTACTGCATTTTTACTATGTGCTGTAGCTTTCGCAAAACTACTTGCACCTAAATTAAAGTCACCAGCACAAATAAATAATGTATTTTCACATTTTACACATTCATTTATTGGCCAACCATCTTGATTAAACATTTCAGGTAATTTTTCTTTAATGTATTTGTAATTTGCATTTTGACCAATTGCTTCAACAACATAATCACATTCAATATTTTCAAAAATACCTGTTTTTTCAAATTTTTTACGTGATGATGTAGGATCATTTACTAAAATTGTTTTTTCAAAAATTGCACTTTTTAAAACATCTTCTTCAGTATTTAGTGATACTGGGGAATAACATTCTAAGAATTTTACTCCTTCGTCTTTTGCAAGATTTATTTCATGTTTTGAAGATGGTGCATTTTCTAAATCTCTTCTATAAACAATTGTTACATCATTATTACATCTGATAAGAGTTCTTGCAACATCCATTGCTACATTTCCTCCACCTGTAACAATTACTTTTTTATCATTAATAATACTTATTCCTTTTTTATATTCAGATAAGATTTCGATGGCATCAATTACATATTCACTTTTTTCAAAGTTTAATTTTGATTCCGTTGTTCCCATCGCAAAAATACATACATCATATTTTAATAAATCTTCAAAACTTATATCGATACCAAATTCTTTATTTAATAAAACATTAACATTTAACTTATTTAATATTCTTTCATAAATATTTAAAATAGAATCATCAAATCTAAATTTAGGTAAGGAATTATTTACAACTCCACCAATTCTATTTTCTTTTTCTACAATTGTAACATTAAATCCTTCAAGTGCTAACATTATTGATGCGTTAATTCCAGCAACACCACTTCCAATTACAACAGCATTTTTATTATTTGATAATGTTTTTTCAAACTTATCTTCATTATAAAAAGATGATAAATACTCTTCAACAATATAAAAAGGAACAGCATCTTGTTTCTTACTTAAAACACAGTTACCATAACAACTTTTTTCTTTATCACATAAATTAGAACAAATATATGGAACATTTGTATTTTTAAATAATATATTACATGCTTCAATAATATTATCATTTTCTATTAATGTTAAAATCTCTGGTATTGGATTATTTAAAGGACATCCTTTTACACATAAAGGATTTTTACATTTTAAACATTTTTTTGCTATTTTTTTAACTTCTTGAATTTTTTTCATATTTTTATCACCTTTTTTTATGTTTTTTAAAAATACATATTAAAATCACAATAATTTTACACCAAAATTTTACTATTTGCAAAAATTATGATAAAAAATTAAGTTTTTTAAGTGTTTTCCTCTTTCTTCAAAATTATCATACAAATCATAGCTTGGAGAACTTGGAGAAAACAATATTAATAAAGGTTTATTTACTTTATTTTTAATAAAAATAATTAACTCATCTAATGTATTAAATAAAAATAATTTATTATG
>JAZKYN010000090.1:0-20313 GCA_045612145.1 Bacilli bacterium | reverse complement strand
CCTTCGATAGCTTCCCAAGAAAGAACACCTTCAGTTAATGTAACAACTGGAGCAGCTAATTCTGTTGAATTAGGCATTACATATTCTAATACTTCTGATAATGCAGAATCACCATAGTAACGAACATCTTCTGTAAGAGCTTTTACAGTGATTTCATAATGTTCACCTTCATCACTAGGTTCTAATCCTAAATCAATCATCTTAACTGTTGTTGCAGTTGTAGTTAAAACTAATTCACCATTAATATAAAGTTCATAAGCTTTAGCACCAGTTAATTTTTCCCATGATAATACATGGTTAGTCATAGTTAATACTGGAGCTTCGATTGCAGCAGGTTGTGGATAATATGTAGTGTAATCTTTAACAAATTCAAATTGAGCAACTGCTAATAATTCATTTGCAACACCTTCTACAGCATCCCATGCTAATGCACCACCACCAAATGATGAAGCTAATAAGTTCTTGATTAAGAAAATTTTATTAGTATCTAAATTTCCACCAAGAGCAGAACCAGCTAATAATACATAACCACCTTCAGGAATATAAGATTGGAAATTTCCACCTAAAATACCAACTGCTGAAGCACTTGGAGTTGTGCTATCAATGAATGTTAAATCTTGACCTTTATGTAAATTCCAAGCAGAATTTTCAGCATCATAAATAGCTTCGATAGCATATGCAGCATTACGAACTAATACAGGTTTGAAGTTAGCATCTAAGATAACAGCAACACCATAAGGTAAGAATGGGCTACCGCCGTTTTTAGAATAACTTGCACTATTAGCTTCGATTTGTGCATTGTAGAATTCTTTTGACATAACGAATACTGTATTTTGAGTACGAAGTAATAAACCACTACCTTCATCTTTTAATGCAGTTTCATCATTATATTTAGCAGAATGAGATTCACCATTAATTTTTAATACATCTTCAATGTATTTAACAGCAGGGTTAACCATAATATCTCTTTGAGCTGTAGTTTCGTTACCAGATGAGTCTTTAACTGAATATGTAACTGTATATGTACCAGCAACATCTTTATTAAATCCACCATCATCAGCAACTGTTGCAACTAAATCTTTATCATAGTTATCGATTACTGATAAATATTCTAATGCAGTTAAATCACAATCTGTATATTGTAACATTTCATGACTAGGTAATTTGTTAGTTTGTGAATTAGCATATTCGAAATATGGACTAATTGTATCAATAACATTTACAATTCTTGTTGCAGTAGCAACGTTTCCTGCAGCATCTGCAGCTGTGTATGTTAATGTATATTGACCAACAACACTATAATCAAAATTACCTAATGTTACTACAACAACAACACTACCGTCAACGTCATCATTTGCAATAACATCTGCAATTAAATCTTCTTCACTTGTTTTTGTTTTAACTAAAATATTTTTTTCAGGTAAAACATTGTCTATTGCGTTTTCGAATACTGGAGCGTTTGTATCAGTAACTATTACGCAGCTTACTAAAGAAACAAGAACAATAGCAAGCATAACAACAAAACTTATTTTTTTCATAATTCTCCTCCGTTTGTTTGTTTCTACGCTATCATTATAACATTTGTCTAGACATTTTGTCAAGTAATGTATATACAAGTCTGTTAACATTTAACATTAAATTTTTATATTTTAAAAAACAAAAAGAAGATTCGCTTAGAATCTTCTTTATCTACCTTTTTTACTTTTTAAAATTACTACAAAGGTACTCATTAAAAGTCCTGTCCAGATAACTAATGAAGAATTGTTACATCCTTTATCATTTTTAGCTGGAGGTGTTGATGGATTTGGCTCAACAGAATTTACAATATGATTATAACTAAATGTTTGATCATATGTTTTACTTTCAACTTTTATTGAACTAACTTTATAGTGATATAAAATTGAGAATGTATAATTTGCATTACCAGAAACGATATACTCTGTTGAATATCCATTAACATCTTTTAACAATATAGTTTGTTTTCCACTATTATCAATTATGTAAACCTTTGATAATGATGATGTAGGATCGTCACATGTCAAAATTACTTTAAATCCACTACTTGTTTTTTCAAAAGTTAAGTTGAAATTAGTAGGTTCTGCTAAACTAATTTTTCCTATATCTTTTGTTTTATTTACTTGGAATGTTTTTATTGGAATATATATTTTTTGTGAATTGTTATTTGTATATGATGCAACAACATTAATAAAATTAGAATTATCTTTTACTAAATTATTAATTGTTATATGACTATTTGCATCAACCTCTTTACCATTAACATATACACTAATTTCTGCATTAACATTATTCTCAACCACATTATAATCAAATGAGATACTGCTATCAGTTGTTACAACATTACTAAATGATACTTTTACTTTAGGCGCAACTATTAATACTGCATCTGTTACTTTTCTATATGGAGTTTCGGATGGACTATTTACCATTACAAAGTTTCCATTTTTCTTTATAACAAGTTGTGTTGAACCACCACCATCTAAATTAAATGCGTTACTGCAACCTAATTCTCTCATGATTTCCGCTTCTTCAATTAAGCTAATCCCAGACATATTAGTTTGTCGTCCATCTACTGTACATAATACTACGTTATTATTTTCATCAAATCCTATTGCAGTTCTTGGTGCTCTTGATGTACAAAATGATGCATTTTGATCTCCCATTGCTTCAACAGATTGTACATTACCATCTAATAAAGGTTGACTTCCAGGACCAATAACATTTTCATAACCTTCTAAATTACCTTGAAGTTTTTTACTAATTACTATTCTTGGATTATTATTTAATAATTCTATTAATTCCTCATTCATTGTAGCAACAATTGGTTTTGATGCCATAGTTGTAGTTGTTCCAATAATTTTACCTTCTAAATATTTTTGATCATATCTAAAATTCGATGTAGCATCTATTTCAAAATATTTAATTGTTGAAGTTGTTTGTTTAATAACAGAACCATCAAAGAATGTTGTCTGATTTTCAGTTGGTGTTACATTTTCGCCATTAATTTGAACTTCTTTAACTAATGAATTTGTTTTTGCATCATATACCATTAAATAATAATTACCTGATACAGTATTTGTTTTAGATGTTACAAAACTTGAACCATCAGATTTAAATCCAAGTGAAAAATATTTTGTGTGATTAGAAGCTTTAATTGTTGACCCTTCTGTTACACATGCATTAATCGGAGAATAAGGACTACCTGTTCCAAAATATGCACCATTAACTGCAGCAATTACTTCATAACCTGGATTATTTTTTTCATAGTTTTTTGCAATTTCAATAACATCACTTGCAACAATACCATTTTTATTTATTACGCTACTAACGACTACTTTAGAGTATTCTAAACTAGATTTAACATAACTAATATTTTGATTAGTAACTGTTCCACTTGAATTAGTTAATTTTGCTTTATAAGAACTATAACTTGTATCTAAATTTAATGTACCTTCGCCATTAATAGATGTTTTGCTAATATTAAATGATGAAGCATAAACATTTGTTTGTCCTAAAAACAAGATACAAAAAACGAAAGTTAATATATAGATAATTTTTTTCATCTATTTTATACACTTTCCAGGGTGAATAGTTACCTTTTCACCACCAATATTTTTATTGTGTTCTTCTACACTAACAGCAAGTTCATTTGGACAAATTAATGAACAATAAATATTTTCAGTAAAAGGATATTTAACTACTTGTCCATTAACTTCTCTATATAAGTAACAATTATTCCATGTTGCAGTTGTCATAACAGCATCAGTATCTTTTGCAGCATATCCTTCATTACCGTATTGATCAATTGAATTTACACGTTTAAACTCAGCTTGTCCTAGCCCATGCCCTTCTGATAAGAACAATGGACTATAAAAATCTTGTGGGCAATCATTTGGTAAATTATATCTTTTTCTTATTTCAATATATTTTGGATTTGTTGTTGTTTTTACTACTTCTATTCTTAATTGTAAATAGTTTGGAATAGGTGAATATACTTTCATTCTTATTACATCGCCTGGGAAATAATAATATGAGAAATTTTTAGGATCTGCCGCATTCCAAGAATTTATATTCTTAACTAATGTACATCCATTTTCTGTTTCTCTTGTTTTATATATATATCTCCAGAATGGTCTATATCCAAGTTTCGGTGCGTCTAAACCTAATTCATATGATGTATCTGTAGATGGATATGTTAAATTATAACCGATTCCACAATCAGATTCTAATTCAGCTTTTCCTCCCATATATAAATTAGGATTATCCATATTTCTACCTTTTCCATCAAGATTAAAACGTTTAGGATCAGGGATAAATTCTCCTAATTCGATTTCTCCTTCGATACCAATCCAATCTCCTACAGGAGAAACTACTTTTCTGTACCATGCTCCAGCAAAACATTTTTGTACTGGTTTTTCATATTCAGGCAAATCATTTTCATTACCTAAAGGCACATTATCAAATCTTCTTGTATCAAAAGTTCTACTATCTAAAGTTGGTTTTAATGTTTTCATATAATAGTCTCCTTTTTTAAGTCATAATTATTATACATTATTTATTCAATATAAACAAGCAAATAGTATAAATTTGTCTAGACATTTATTTAATTTATATAATATCTATTAATATTTGTAAGTTTATGGTATACTATACATAGATTTACATGATATAGAGGTACTTATATGGATAAAAAATTTCTTGAAAAATTATTGACTACTCCTTCTATTAGCGGAAAAGAACTATATATGCAAAAACTATTAATAGATGAATTAAAAGATATTGATGATGAAGCTATTACACATCACAGTTATAATGTTGTACACGTTGTAAATAAAGACTCTAAAGTTAAAGTTATGCTTGCAGCACACATAGATGAAATCGGCCTTATCATTGAACAAGTATTAGATAATGGTATTTGTAAATTATCCAATGTTGGTGCTATTAAACCAGAAATGTATATTGGGCAAAGCGTTAATGTTGTTAAATTTACTGAAGATGGATATGAATATGTACCAGGTGTTATTGGTTATAATCCTAATTATAATACTGGTAAAATGACGGTTGAAGATTTGAATTTAGATTTAGGCACATTATCTAAAGAAGAAACACTAAATCTTGTTAATATTGGAGATGTTGTTATACATCAAGATAAAGTTACATATTTAAAAAATGATTTAATCTCATCACGTGCATTAGATGATAAAATTGCAACATTTATTTGTTGCGAAGTATTAAAACGTGTTAAGAATGAATCTAAAAATGGTGTATATTTTGCGTCAACTGTTGGTGAAGAAACAACAGGCCGTGGTTCAGTTTTCGCAACATCAATGGTTAATCCTACTCTTGCTATTGTTTTAGATGTAGGATCAAGTTCAGATGTAGCATATAGAAATAATTTTACAAGAGATGTTAAACTTGGAGGTGGACCAATGTTTACAGTATCTTCATATGGAAACGAAAAACTATGTAATTTATTAAAGGATGTTGCAATTAACCACAATATACCACACCAAGAAGTTGTTGAATATTCTAAATCATGGACTGATTTAGATACTATTTATAAACAAAATGGTGGTATACCTTCAACATTAATTAGTATACCTTTAAGATATATGCATTCATCTGTTGAAGTTGGTAGCTTAAAAGATGTTGAACATATTGTTAATTTATTAGTTGAATTTATAAAAGGGCTTGATGAATCCATTTCATTTGATCCATTTAAATAAAAAAAGCAAAACCTAATGGTTTTGCTTTTTTAAAATACAAACTTTTTTATCAAGAAATATACAATTAATAACAATATTGAAGGTAGCGTATTCGCTACTTTTATTTTTGTATCACATATAAAATTGAATGCAATAGCAAGAATCATTGTGTTACCAAGTGCTGAGAATGCATTAATAAATTCTTGACTCATAAAGTTATTTAATAGAAGTCCTAAAACTGTTACTGCACCTTGATATACAAATACGGAGATTGACGCAAATATAACCCCATATCCTAGTGTTGATCCAAGTAAAATCATTGTAACAAAGTCGATTACTGATTTTATAAATAATGTGCTAGGATCACCTAAAGCATCATTAATTGAACCAACTAGTGCCATTGCACCAAGACATGCTACAAGTGATGCAGTAATAAAACCTTTTGTAAATGTTCCTTGTTTAGAATCTTCTTTAATAAATTTCTTTTCAATTTTTAAAGATAAATCATTTAAATGATCTTCTATTTTTAACAGTTCTCCTAGAAGTGTTCCACATGATAAACATATTATAATAACAAGTTCGTAGTTCGATGTAAATGAACCATCTACATTAATAGTTATCATTGATTTAATAATTCCCATTAAAGCAACTACAAATACCGCAAGACCAATTACTTTTAAAACTCTATTACTATATTCTTCTTTTATCCATTTTTTGAATATAATACCAATTAGTCCACCTAAAGCCATTGCGATAGCATTTACAATTGTGCCTATCATAATTTCACCTCTTTTCAAGTAGTTTTATTTTAATCCAATATAATCTAATTTAAATGCAGGTTCTCCTGCTTTTGTATGTCCGAATGATAAACTAAATTTTACACCTAAATAGTCAATATGGTATAAATTATCATTTACTTTTTCTAAATTACAGTATTCTTCATACCAATTTAATACTTCAGTTTTTAAATAAGATTCTTCAGAAATCGCAGCATCAACTTCTGTAAATTTATTTTTTAAATATGTTGGATAATTAAATTTATAAAAATCTTCTTCTGTTGTATTTAAGTATTTATCAACTTTATCAACAAGTAATGTATCAAGATCAATATTTGTTCCAACTGAATATTTTGTATCATATGGAAGTGGTAATAAAACAAGTTTTGCTGTATTATTATCTTTTACAACCATAAATGGAAGTTCCATTGAAATAGACATATTTTCTACATATGAATATGCATAATATGTTTTACCATTACTTGTAAATGTTCTATATAAATAAGATACTCTTGTTCCATCACTTAATGTTGCAATAACAATTTTTTCTAATGATTTTGTTCCTTCATCTAGTGGAAGTTTATCTTTTCCAAGTTTAGCACCTTTTTTATCTTCTTCTCTTTCAGTTGATTTTGTTTCAACTAAATATTCATATTGACTAATATGTTTACTGAAAGCATCACTTAAAGCGTATTGATCATTTTGAACAAATATAACTTTATTATCACTTGAAAAATCTGAAATTCTAACACCATTATAATCAAAATGAAGTGAAGGTATATTTTCTTTAATTAGAAAGTGTTCTAAATATTGACTAGGTATTGTTATATCTACACCGTTTTCTTTAACAATATAATTATTTTTTAATCTACCACAACTTGTTGTAATAAATAATAAGAATATACTTAATATTAATGTAATTACTTTCTTCATATTAGAAATCCTTATCACTTTCATTTAATCCATACTTTTCATAGAATTCTTTTTTAAATTCTAAGAATCTATCTTCTTTAATTGCTTGTCTAATATTTTTCATTAAATTTTCTAAGAAATGAACGTTATGAATACTAATTAGTCTTCCACCTAAAATTTCTTCAGCTTTAACAAGATGTCTTAAGTATGCTCTTGTATAATTTTTACAACAATAACAATCACACTCTGGATCAAGTGGTGTAAAGTCTTCAGCAAATTCTTGATTCTTTAAAATCATTCTTCCACGAGAAGTCATCGCACATGAATGTCTTGCAATACGTGTTGGAAGAACACAGTCAAACATATCAACACCACGTTCTACAGCATCTAGGATTGCACCAGGAGATCCTACACCCATTAAGTATCTTGGTTTATCTTCAGGTAAACATGGAGTTGTAAATTCTAATACTTTATTTTGAACTTCTTTAGGTTCTCCAACACTTAATCCACCAATTGAAAAACCATCAAATGGAAGTTGTGTTAATTCTTTTGCACAATACTTTCTAATATCTTCGTATTCTCCACCTTGAACAATACCAAATAAACCTTGTGTGTCTTTATTCTTGTGTGCATCAAGACCACGTTTTGCCCATCTGATTGTTCTTTCAACAGATTTAATCATATAATCTCTTGTTGCAGGATATGGAGGACATTCGTCAAAACTCATCATAATATCACTACCTAAACTATTTTGAATCTCAATAGCAATTTCAGGTGATAAGAATAATTTTTTACCACTTTTATGATGTTTAAAATATACTCCTTCTTCTTTAATATCTCTTAATTTTGCAAGTGAGAATACTTGGAAACCTCCAGAATCAGTTAATATTGATTTATCCCAGTTCATAAATTTATGTAATCCACCAGCTTTTTCAATTAGTTTATGTCCTGGTTGGTTCCATAAATGATATGTGTTACCTAATATAATTTGTGCACCTGTTGCTTCAATTTCTTCTTTTGATAAAGCTTTTACTGTTGCTTGTGTACCAACAGGCATGAAACATGGTGTATCAATAACTGAATGGGGAGTTGTTACTTTTCCAAGTCTTGCCATTGATCTTGAATCTTTTTTTAATAATTCATATTTTATTACCATTAATAATCTCTCCTTTGATTATTATTATTTTATCATATTTTTAGTATTTTTGCAAATATGGTGTATTAATAAAAATGTCTTATCCATTTTAGATAAGACATTTTTATTTATTAAGATATTTTTTTAGTTTGACGCAAACATAATTTCAATATCTCCAGTTGATACTTCAACATTTAATGTATAAATTCCTCCATCAAGTTTTGATGGTAAATTGTTTTCTCCTGTTGAACAATGTGATGTGATATTATAATTATTAATCGGATGATTTAAACTTCCTTCTACATCACCTGTAGATGTTTTAATATTCATTTCTTTAAATTCAATATTATTAAAATCTATATCCCCAGTTGATGCTTCTAAGTTAATTGTTTCTGCAACAATATTTTCTAAGTCTATTCCATTTGTATTAACTTTTACTTTTAAAGTTGTTGTATCTAGACCATTAATCTCAGCTTCACCAGTCGATAAATCTATTTCAATATTATTGGTAACTTCAACATTTGATATATACGTATCACCAGTAGACCCATCAATAATCATCTCATTACATGTAATGTTTGATATTTTTACATCAGCAGTTGAAAAATTTAAATATAGATTATTTATTTCGTTATCAACATTTATATCTATATTTCCTGTTGATGTATTAATAACTAAATCTTTATTAAAACTTTCTGGAACTTCTAAAATTATATTATTTTTTGGGCTTATAAAATTGATAAAATTAATGATTTTTTTCCTTTCAATGATTAAATTATTATTTTCATCTACATATATATTATATTTTGTTTTTTCAGATTCACCATAATTTATTTTATATTCATCTGTATTTGATTTAATTATTTTAATTTCATTTGTACTTTCATCAATCTTAATATTATTAATTTCTTTAAAAGTTTGTTCTTTTCGTTCTATCTTACTATCAGTTGATAAAACCATTATATCAAATCCATTCAAAGCATAACCAGTCGTAAATACTAATCCACCACCAATTATTAAAATAGTACTAATTATTATTAGGAGTTTTCTCATTTTTACTACCCCCTTTATTTGTTATTTTCTTTATTATATCTTTATGAATTAGAATTATAAAATACATTATTCCTGCGAATCCATAAGATGCAAGCGCAAATCCTGAAAATGCAAAAAATTTTGCGGTATCTTCAAATATGTACATTAAAGCAAGTACTGTAGAAGCAAACCCAAATCCAACAAAGCCTACAAATATTGATCCAATAATAATTAGTGAAAAGATAATCCCGATCATAGCAAATATTACACCAACTGTATTTCTTGATTCTTTTTTATTATTTATTTCGCTAATAACTGTATCTTCTTGATTTAAGCATTGTTTTGCAATATCTTTAGGATTACCAAGTTTATTAACTGCTTGTTCTTCAGATAATCCACTTTCAATCATATCATCTATCATCTCAGAATAATAACTAATTGTTTGATTTTTTTCAACATTAGATAACTTCTTTAAATGTTTTTCTAATTGATATAAAAACTGAAGCTTAGTCATTACTATATTCCTCCTTTATAAAATTATAAATTTTTATTATATCTTCCCATTCAATTAAAAAATCAGCAATTTTCTTTTTTCCTTCTTTTGTTATTTTATAATATTTTCTAAGTCTACCATTGTGTTCTGCTGTTCTAACTGTCAGGCAATTATTTAATTCTAATCTTCTTAAAATTGGATACAGTGTTGATTCCGATATTTCTATAAAATTTGATACATCTTTTATTAATTGATATCCATATGTTTCTTTTTTTAACATTGATGCAAGTACACATATTTCAATATATCCTCTTTTTAATTGTATATCCATACTATTACCTCCTTACACACTATATTATACACCGCATAGTATACTAAATCAAATAAAAAGACCTAGATTTTCTAGGTCTTTAAAAATTATAATCTCTTTAATAATTCTTTTCTTAATTCTTCGTATCCTGGTTTACCAAGAAGTGCAAACATATTCTTTTTATAATCTTCTACACCAGGTTGGTTAAATGGATTTACATCTAAAATATACCCTGAAACACCACATGCAAACATGAAGAAATATAATAAATATCCCATAGTGTAAGCATCTAGTTTTTCAATATTTAATACAAGGTTTGGAACTCCTCCATCAACGTGTGCAAGAATAGTTCCTTCCATTGCACGTTTAGCAACACTATCAGCATCTGTTCCTGCAAGATAGTTTAACCCGTCTAAGTCTTGTTCAGCTTTTTTAAGGATAATATTTTGTTCTGGGTTTTTAATATTTAAAACAGTTTCAAACATTGTTCTTGTTCCATCTTGAATAAATTGACCCATTGAGTGTAAATCTGTTGAATAAGTTAAGCTTGCTGGGAATAATCCTTTATTATCTTTTCCTTCAGATTCACCATATAATTGTTTCCACCATTCAGATACAAATGATAGTTTTGGTTCAAAGTTTACTAAAACTTCGATTAATTTATTCTTATTATATAAAAGATTTCTTACTGCTGCATATTGTAAGCAAGAATTTTCTTTATATTCTTTTGTTGTAGCATCAACAAGAGCATCTTTTGCGCCTTGCATTAAGTCATCAATATTAATTCCGCTTGCGGCAACAGGAAGAAGACCTACAGCTGTAAACCAAGAATATCTTCCACCTACATCATCTGGAACGATAAAT
This sequence comes from Bacilli bacterium, assembly GCA_045612145.1. Classification (GTDB taxonomy): domain Bacteria; phylum Bacillota_I; class Bacilli_A; order ML615J-28; family CAG-313; genus CAG-313. The sequence continues at coordinate 9,068 of JAZKYN010000090.1, read as the reverse complement.
GTTTCATATCCTTCTGATGTTGCAAGTGTTCTTAATGCACCACGTGCTTTATCAGTTGTTGCATAAATTCTGCTTGCTGCATCCTTACCATATTTTTTTTCTAATAATTCTTTAAATAATCTAAATGCAATTGCTGGTTCTGTTGTAGTTCCTGATTTTGAAATTACATTAATTGAGAATTCTTTATTTTCTAAATATGATAAAAGCTCTGCTGCATATGTTGATGATAAATTATGTCCAGCAAAAATTACTTCTAAATCTTTTTCTTTTTTGAAGTATGGAGAAAGTGCTTCAATAATAGCTTTAGCCCCTAAGTATGATCCACCTATTCCAATTACTACTAACACTTCACTATCTTTTCTAATTTTTTCTGCAGCTTTTTTGATTCTTGCAAATTCTTCTTGATCGAAAGTATTAGGATAATTAACCCATCCTAAGAAATCATTACCAGGTCCAGTTCCTTCTACTAAAGTTTTTCTTGCTTTTAATGCAGTTTCTTCACTTTTTAAGATTTCTTCTTCAGTTAAGAATTTTAAAGTATTTTTATAATCTAATGTTACTTTCATTTTAATTCTCCTATTCAACTGTATCTATAATTGCAAGAACTTCTTTTTTAACTTGTTCTATTAATGCTTTTGAAGCTTCTTCTGATGCTTCTTTAATTGCAATATAGATTTTTAATTTTGGTTCTGTTCCTGATGGTCTAAGTACAAACCATCCGCCATCATCAAATACATATTTTAATACAAATGATTTTGGAAGTGTTAATGTAGATTTAACACCATTTTCAACTTTGATTGATTTATCATAGTCTTCAAATGTAACAATTGGTTTATTTGCAATAGTTGTGATTGTTGCATCTTGGAAGTGTTTCATAATCTTTTGAATTCTCTTACTTCCTTCAACACCAACTAAACTAATGTTATGAACACCTTCTAAATAGTATCCAAATTCGTCAAATAAATCATATAGTACATCAATTAATGTTTTGTTTTGTGTTTTGTAATAAGATGCAACCTCAGCAAGTAATAATGTTGCTTGGAATGAGTCTTTATCTCTTACAAAATCTTTAATAACATATCCATAAGATTCTTCATAACCGAAGAAGAATTCTTTATCAGTTCCTTCAATTAATGCTGCTTGTTCACCAATGAATTTAAATCCTGTTAATGTTTGAACAAGCTCTAAATTGTATTTATTACAAATTGCTTTTGCAAAATTTGATGTAACGATTGTATTATATACCATTGATGTTTTTGTTCTTTGTTTGAATTTACCAAGATAATCAAGTAGAATTGCTCCTGTTTGGTTACCAGTTAATAATACATATTCACCTTGTTTATTTTTTGCCGCAATACCCATTCTATCAGCATCTGGGTCTGTTGCGATTAGGATGTCTGCATCAATTTCTTTTCCTAAATTAATCGCATATTCAAATGCACTTGATTCTTCAGGGTTTGGAGATTTTAATGTTGAGAAGTTTCCATCTGGTACCATTTGTTCTTCTACAGGATATACATTATATCCACATCCTTCAAGAAGACCAACCATATGGCTTGCTCCTGTTCCGTGAAGTGGTGTATAAACAATTTTAATATTGTTTTTTGGAACGTCTTGTACTGTTACTTGTTTAACTGCTTCAACATATACTGCATCAACATCTTTATCAATTAATTTGATTAATCCCTCTTCTACTAAAGTATCAAATGGTTTAGTTTCAATTCTAAACATATCTTCAACTTTTGCAATTTCATCAATTACCATATCAGCAAGTTCAGGAACTAATTGGCATCCTTCATGATCATAAATTTTGTATCCATTATAAATTGGAGGGTTATGACTAGCTGTAATCATAATACCACCTGCACATTTTAAGTTTCTAACTGTAAAACTTAATTGTGGAGTAGATCTTATATCTGTATAAAGATAAGCTTTTACACCACGAGATGCAATAACTTCTGCAGCATGTTTTGCAAAAAGATATGAATTTTTTCTACAGTCATATGCAATTGCAACACCCATTTCTTTAATGTTAGGGTATTTTTGAATCATATAGTTTAAGAATCCAAGTGTAGATTTTCTAACAACATATATATTCATTCTGTCAGTTCCTGCACCTAAGATACCACGAAGACCACCTGTACCAAATGCAATATCATTATAGAATGCATCAAGTAATGCTGATTCATTTCCTTTTAATGATTCTAGTTCTTCTCTTAATGTTGGGTCTAATTCTTTAAATTCTTCCCATTTCTTAATTTTTTCAAGTACTCTTTGTTCCATTTTTATTCTCCTCTTTTTTGTTTATATTCTATAAAATTATAATAAGCACCAATCATACCACCATCATTACGATAACTTGCAGTTAAAATTTTTGCAGTATCTCTAAATCCAGTTGGAAGATGCGAATTCATATATCTTTCTACTCTTGATGTAAAGTTTTCTCGTTTTGATATACCGCCACCAATAATAATAGCTTCAGGATTATATATATATACTAAAGTAGATAAACCTATTCCAAGTAAATCATAGAAACGATTTACAACGGCAATTGCAAGTTCTTCTCTTTTATCATATAGTTCAAATAATTCTATACCATTTTTAACGTCTAGTCCGGCTCTATTTGCTTCTCTAATTAATGCACTAGTTGATGCTACTGTTTCCCATCTTGCATTACCAATAAGCATTCTTCCAACTTCACCTGCGTTATAGTTTTTTCCACGCCATAATTGATTGTTCATTACAATTGCACCGCCTATACCAGTACCAACTGTAATAACAATAAAGTTATCATAATCTTTACCAGCACCATTTACACACTCTGCTTTAGCAAAACTATTAACATCATTATCAGCTATACAATCTAAACCAACATTATCTTTAAATAATTTTCTAAAGTCCCAATCTGAAAAGTCAGGTAATGCATCTGGTGCAATTGTGATATATGCTCTTTCAAAGTCAACACTTCCAGCACAAGATATACCAACACCTTCTACACCATATTTTTCTTTCATTTCTTTAGCAATAGATACTAATTTATTATTCATATGCTCTTTACCTAAATGAGCATTTGTATCAAATAATCCTTTTTCTAAAAATTGTTCATTTTCGATAACACCGTATTTTACATTAGTGCCACCAATATCAAAACAAAGAACTCTCATATAAACTCCTTTTTAAATTTTCTTTATATAGTCTGCTACAACTTGTAATGTTGTTCTTTTTTGTGTAGATCCACCTACCATAAGAATCATACCATTTTTTAATGGTTTTGATTCTTGATACATTTTAGGAAAAAATACTACTTCAATATTTGATGTATCATCACCAAGTTCAACAAACGCCATTTTTTCTTTTTGTTTAGTTTCAATTTCTTTAATTTTCTTTATTATTCCCATTGTTCTAACTTGTTTGTTAGCTTCAATATCACTAATTTTTAACATGTTATATTTTGAATAAAAAGACTCGCATTGTTTAAAGAAATTATATTTTATATTTAAACCAATTGTTTCTATTTCTTTTTCTTGTAAAACACCATAACTATATTCTTCATTTGTATAATCAATACTAATTACATTTTTAACAAATGTATATGTACTTTGTTCAATAATATTTAAGTAGTTTTCAATCATTGCTTTTTTCGTTAAACCAAATTCATCAAGAGCACCACTGTAAATAATATTTTCAAGTATTGATAAAGCAATAATATCTTTTGTTCTTATAACAAAATCTTCAAATGAAGTAAATAATCCGTTTTTTCTTTCTTCAAGTATTTCAGATGTTTTTATATTTCCTAGACCTCTTATTATACTTATAGGAAAGTAGATTTCCTTATTAATTACTGTAAATATATCACTACTTTTGTTAATTGATGGTCCAAGTATTTCAACATGCCTTGATTTTGCTTCTTTGGTATATTCTAATACATCAGATGAACTGCCCATAAATGTAGACATTAATGTTGAAAAATAATACGCAAAATAATGACATTTTAGGTATGCTGTTATATATGCTACTTTAGCGTAAGCAACACTATGTGCTTTATTAAAACCATAATCAGCAAACTTAACAATATAATCATATATTATTGTTGCCACATTTTCTGTATAACCTTGTCGAATAGATGCTTCAACAAAAGATTTTCTTTCTTTTTCAAGTAAATCCTTTTTCTTTTTAGAAACAGCTCTTCTTAATATATCAGCTCTTCCAAGTGTATATCCAGCAAACTTACAAGCAATTAATATTATTTGTTCTTGATAAACAATTGTTCCATATGTTTCTTTTAAAATTTCTTTTAAATCATCATGTGGATATATAACTTCTTCTTCATTAAATTTTCTTTTAATAAATGATGGAATAATATCCATAGGACCAGGTCTATAAAGTGCAAGTGCTTGAATAATATCTTCAAGTGAAGATGTTTTCATTTGCATGATAACTTTTCTCATTCCAGCTGATTCTAATTGGAAAACTCCACTTACATCTCCATTTGCAAGCATTTTAAATGTTTCAGGATCATTCTCAACTTTAGGAAGTGTAAAGTTAGGATTATCTTTCTTTATTAAATCAATTGTTCTTGCAATATTTGTAAGGTTCTTCAGTCCTAAAAAGTCCATCTTTAATAGACCTAATGCTTCTAAATCACTTGCTTCATATTGTGTTTGATATATATCATCAAGCCCCTCATCAAGTGGGGTATAATTTACTAGATCATATTTTGTAATTACAATACCTGCAGCATGCGTTGATGTATTTCTTGGTATTCCTTGAATTTTACACGCAACAGTTAAAACACGTTTAATATCATCATAATCTTCCATTAATTGTAGAAGTTCTGGACTATCATTAATTGCATCAGCTAAATTTGATGAATAAGCATTTTTACCTTTCAAAACATTTTCTAAACATCTATTTATTTGTTTAAGACGTGTATCACTTAATTTGTACACTCTCGCACAATCATTGATAGCCATTTTAATTTTAAATGTACCAAATGTCGCAATATGTGCAACTTTAGCTTTACCATATTTACTACCAACATATTTAATGACTTCATCTCTTCTATCATCTTCAAAGTCAATATCGATATCTGGCATTGATATACGTTCTTTATTTAAGAATCTCTCAAATAATAACTTATGATATATCGGATCAATATCAGTAATTCCTAGTGAAAAACCTACCAAAGATGCTCCTGCAGATCCACGTCCTGGACCTACATATATACTGTTTTTCTTTGCATATTTAACATAATCGTATACAATTAAGAAATAATCAGAAAAGCCCATTTCTTTTATTGTATCAAGTTCTGTTTCTATTCTTTTAACATATTCATTAACATCATAAGCATAAGGTAATGCTTGTAATCTTTTTTTAAGACCAATAATACATAATTCTTTTAAATAATCATTTGCATTTAATCCATCTTCATAAAGAGGTAATTGATATTTACCAAATTCAATTGTGACATTGCACATTGAAGAAATTTTTTCTGTTTCTTTAATTAATGATGGATAATTATTATATATATAATTTATATAATCTTCTGAATATAAATAGTTAAGTTTTTCATTTTCTGGAAGATTATATAAATTAGCATTATTCTTAATTGATTTTAAAGTAACATATGCATCTACATCATCACTTTCAATAAAAGATACTTTTGGAAGTGCTACTAAGTTATATCCTTTTTGAAAATATAGATTATATATATAATCAAAATTGTTTAATGCTTTTGGATTTGGTAGTCCGATGTATAAAATATCATATGTATGCTTTAATAACTCTATTAATCCAATACTAGATGATGTATCTTTATGTAAATCATATTTATATAAAACTGATTCACTGTATGGAATTATAGCAAGAATTCCAAGTGATGTTTTTGCTAGATACTCAAAATCAATAGTTCCATTATTTAATTTCATGCGACTAGATATTTTCATTAAATTCTTATATCCAAATTCATTCATTGCATATAAGTTAATTTTACTTTTAATATCATCGTATAGATATTCTACTGATAGACCAATAATAGGTTTTATATTATTATTAACACATGCTTGATAAAATTTAATTGTACCATACATTGTTCCTTCATCACATATAGCACATGCATTTACTTTTTCTTCTTTTAGTTTATTTATAAGAGGCATAATTTTACATGAACTTTGTAACAAAGAATATTCAGTTTGAATGTATAATTGATTAAACATAAAATAATGCCTCCTTTCCCAATTTATAGTATACCACATATTTGTTTTTTTACAAAATGAATAAATAAAAACTCTAACTAATTTTTTTTAGTTAGAGTTTTTTTCTATTATTTACTATGCAATTTCTAAAATTTCTTGATTCTTTTCTTTTTTCATAAGTTTTTTATAAACAATTAAAAACATTGTTGTGTGAATTGATAATGTGACAATCCATGATATTGGATACGATATATATAGATATATAACATTATACATATTTTCAAAATCAGCTATTGGATAGAACACTAAATATACCCATAAAATTCTAAATCCTACAATACCAATAATTGATACAATCATTGGAGTAAGTGATTTACCAAGCCCTCTCAATAGACCAACCATTACATCAATCATTCCATACAAGAAATAAGGTATACAATATATCCATACTCTTATAACACCTATTTCAATTTCTGTAGGATCTTTTGTGTATATACCAATCAATTGATTGCTAAATAGTGTAGCAAATCCGCCTGTTGTAAGACCAACCATTGTAACAAATAAAAGTGAATATATTGCAATTTTTTTAATATTATAATATTTTCTTGCGCCAACATTTTGACCAGTAAATGCAAGTGCAGCATGATATACTGAGTTCATTGCAGTATATACAAATCCTCCAATACTTTGGGCAGCTGAATTTCCATTAATAACTGTATTACCAAATCTATTTACACCTGATTGGATAACTACATTTGAAATAGAAAATATTGATCCTTGAATACCTGCAGGAAGTCCAATTTTTACAATATCAATTAATTCATCTTTAGATATTTTTATTTTCTTTATTTCAAATCTATATGCTTGTTTTGTTTTTATTAAACAAGACATAATCATTATACAAGCAATAAGTTGAGATAAGATAGTTGCAAGTGCAACACCATCTACATCCATTTTAAATACTACTACAAAGAATAAATTTAAAACAACATTTATTGCACCACTTATCATTAAAAAGTACATTGGTCTTTTAGTATCACCAACACCACGAAGTATACTTGCGGCAAAGTTATAAATCATCATTACAGGTATACCAATAAAATATATTCTAATGTATTTTAAAGCAAGTTCATTTGGATTATTCATCATAGCAAGTAATTGTTCAGCAAAAACAAATCCAAATACTGCTAAAAATACACCAGATATTGCAGCAATAGTAATTGCTGTGTGAACTACTCTTGAAAGTCTCTCTTCATTTTTAGCAGCGTATGTTCTCGCTGTTACAACATTAGCACCAACTGATAAACCCATAAATAAATTTACGGTTAGGTTTATTAATGATGATGTAGAACCAACTGCACCTAGTGCATTAGGTTCATTACTGAACTGACCCACAATTATTAAGTCAGCAGCATTATATAATAATTGTAAAATACCAGTTAGCATTAATGGTATACTAAATTTTACAATCTTTTTAAACAAGTTACCACTTGTCATATCCATTTCATATCTTTTTGTTTTTACTTTTTGCATATTTTAAACCTTCTTAACAAGAAGTAATTATACTCTTTAAAATATTTTTTTCAAGAAATTACTCTTTATTTTTACATTGTTCCTATTATTTCTTTATATGGAGTTTTATTATTTAATATATAACAACAAATTGTTGCTAGAATCATTTTAATTATATCAAACAATATAAATGGTACGACTGTTATAACTAGTGTTTCAACCAATGTATTTTTTGTTTGTACCATAAACCATAATGATCCAATACTATAACAAATAATTGTCCCTATCATCATTGATAGAGGATATAATATCACATTTTCTTTATTTATACTTGTTAATAAACTAATTATAAATACACAAGGAATATATCCTAATATATATCCACCAGTTATACTTAGTACAACTCCTATTCCTCCAGTATAACTTGAAAAGACAGGAAGTCCAATTATTCCGATAAATATATATATAATTGTTGATAGAATACCAATATATTTTTTTGTTAATCCACCGATAAGATATATAGTAAATGTTGAAAGTGTGATAGGTATCATTCCAACTGGAAGTGTTATTGGTGATATAACACAAATAATACCTGAAAATATTGCTATTATTGTAATAATTTTTATTCTACTTGTCATTTAATACCAACCTTGTTATTTCACCTGAATATACTGTTAATTCTTTATTATCATGTGTTCTTACAACTAATTCGCCTTCATCATTTATTTTTAATACTGTTGATTTAAAAATATCTCCTCTAATATTAAGTTCTACTTCTTTACCAACAATGCATGATGAATTTTGATATTCCTTCATATATATATCATTTGTAAAATCATTTAAGTATGTATCTATGTTATTTACGATTTTTATTATTAAATCATTTCTTGAAATGATAACTCCTTCATGTTCTAATGATGTTGCAATATTCTTTATTGAATCATCAAATTCTCTTTTATAAACATTAATTCCAATACCAATAATAACATAATCAATTGTTCCTTCTTCAATTGATGTTTGAGCTTCTGTTAAAATACCACAAACTTTTTTATTATTGATATATATATCATTAACCCATTTTATTTTTGAATTAAGATTTGTTAATTCATTAATTGCATTATTAATTGCAACAGCTGTTAAACAAGTTATTTTTTTTGCATCATTAATAGAAATATTTGGTCTAACAAGTAAACTCATATATATGCCACTTGATTTATCAGATATAAAAGTTCTACCAAGTCTTCCTCTTCCATTTGTTTGATAATTTGCTATAACTAGAATATTATTTTTAAACTTATCTTTTGCAAGTTTTTTCAAATAATTATTTGTTGAATCAATTTCATCAAATATTTCAACTTTCTT
>JAZKYN010000089.1:0-4329 GCA_045612145.1 Bacilli bacterium | reverse complement strand
CAATATTTTTTATATTATTTATTGTAATCTTATGTCATTTATTCATTGGTACAGTATTTAATAGATGGTATATTTTGAATTTGAATGTTATTACTCACTATTTTGAAATATACTTAATCAGTATGACATATGGTATTCTTAGCTTAATATCAATTAGATTATTAAAAAGTTTATATGCTGTAATAATACCTTTTTCGTTATACATATTAAGTGAAGTACTTGTAGATTACAGTACGACAAGTAAACTTGTGAAAATTGTAGAAATGTTTTTTCCAACAACACATTTATCAAACGGTAATATTGTATTATTATATGGTATAGTCCATTTAGTAATTTTAAATATCTTTTACTTTATAATTAGTTATTTTGTCTATATAAAATATAAAGAATAAAAAAACATATTGGTTGACTATATGGTACTTTTTTGGTATAATATAAGGGAATTAAATAATGTAATGAAAAGAAGAAGTCCCACTTCTCACCTGACTGATCATGTTGGTAGGTAAAGAGTCATGAATACACTTATTTTGTGAAATTATGAGTAGATTTATACAGTGGGCACGCCCGCTGTTTTTTTTCATATATTATTGATTCAGGTTACTATTAAAGATGGAGGTGGCTCTTATTAGTAAACCAATGGATAAAAAAGAAAATTTAGTAAATGAAGAAATTGAAGCTTCATTCGTACTAGTTATTTCTGAAGAAGGCGAACAACTTGGTAAACTTGCAATTGAAGATGCATTAAAAGAAGCTGAAGAAAGAGGTTACGACCTTGTATGCGTAGCTCCAAATGCACCAGTTCCTGTTTGTAAATTAATGGATTATTCTAAATATCGTTACGAACAAAACAAGAAAGCCAAAGAAGCTCGTAAAAATCAAAAAATCATTTCTGTTAAAGAAGTGCGTTTAAGTCCAACTATTGATGTAGGTGACTTTGAAACAAAATCTCGTGCTGCAAGAAAATTCTTACAAGGTGGAGATAAAGTAAAAGTAAGCTGTAGATTTAGAGGACGTATGATTGAACAAGCAAATAGTACTAAAGAATTATTTGCAAAGTTCGCAATGGGGTTAGAAGATATTGCGCAAGTAGATCAAGCTCCATTCTTAGATGGAAGAAATATGTTTATGTCTCTTTCACCTAAACTTCAAAAAAAGAAAAATTAATTTAAGGAGATTTATTTATGCCAAAAATGAGATCACATAGCGGTACTAAAAAACGCTTAACAATCACTGGTACTGGAAAAGTAAAACGCGGACAAGCTGGTAACAGACACTTAGCACCAGGAAAAACACAAAAACAAACAAGACAAACAAGAAAATCAGCTCTTGTATCTACAAGCGATTCAAGACGTTTAAGACAAATTTTGTCTAATATTGAGTAGGAGGTAACAGAATATGCCACGTACTAAAGGCGGAGTAGTTTCTAGAAGAAGACGTAACAGAGTATTAAAACAAGCTAAAGGATACTTTGGTTCAAAACATTGTTTATTTAAAGTTGCTAACCAACAAGTAATGAAATCACTTGTTTATGCATACAGAGATCGTAAAAATAACAAACGTAATTTCCGTAAATTATGGATCGTTAGAATTAACATTGCATCTCGTGCATTAGGTTTAAGCTACAATCAATTAATGCATGGTTTAAAACTTGCTAATATCGATATTAACAGAAAAATGTTAGCTGATTTAGCAGTTAATGATGCTGCAATGTTTGCAAATCTTTGCGATACTGCAAAACAAGCTCTTGCAAAATAAGTAAAATAAAACTCTATGATACAATCATAGAGTTTTTTGTTTTTTATTTATTTTTTCTTTCTAATAATTACTACAGCAGTTGCAAGTAAGTTAATAGTTAATAATAAACTTACCATTGATTTTTTACATCCTTTTTTCTTAGGAGTTTCAACAGGTTCATCTTCAATAATTTCTTCTTCCCAAAGTGCTGTTAATGTTATATCATCTTCAGTTCCAAGAGGAATTTCTGTTACTGTTGTTCCATTTAAACTCCATCCTTTAAATACATAACCATCTTTTGTTGGTGTATATAATTTAATTGGAGCAAATGAAGGATTAAATGTAGTTGGATTTGATTTATGGTTTGTACCACCAGCTAAATCATAAGTAATGTTACAACTAATTTTTTGCCATACAGCTTCAAGAGTAATAGGACCACTTGTACCAGCAGGAATTTCTGTAACAAATTCACCATTTAATTTCCAACCTTTAAATGTATATCCATCTTTTGTTGGAGAATATAATCTTTTTGGTAAATCTTCTTCAGTATATGTTGGTTTATTTATAGTTGAATTTGTACCACCATTTAATTCATATGTTATAGTTGGTTCCCAAGTTGCTGTTAATGTTATATCTGCAAGTTCTTTTAAGTTTACAGTATCTGTAACTCGTTTTCCATCATTTAAAATCCAACCTTTAAATACATATCCTTCTTTTGTAGGATCTTTTAAATATTCACTTAAAGTAAGAGGTAAATTAACGCCTTTAAACGTTGTTGGAGTTGAAGGGTCATTTACACCACCGTCTAAATTAAAGTTAATATTATAATCAACAATATTTGGATTTAAAATTAAATCTAATTTTTTAGTTAATACAGTTCCATCATTTTTTGTAACTTCAACAGTGAAGTAATAGTTGTTTGTGTTAAAATAACCTTTATGTACTTTTTTAGTTAAACTTGATGTAACAACTGGGATATCAACACCGGTGCCTTTGAAGTTACCACCTGAAATGTGAATATTTGATGCATTACCATAAACATCACCTGTCCAGTTGATTTGAATACTATTGTTTTCTTCATCAAATTCAACATTGATAGAATCTAAAATTTCTTGATCTGAGATTGTTTTTACTTCATCTGGTCTTTTTGCATATAATGTGAATTCATCAATAATCATTCCTGATGCTTTATATTGTGATACAGTTAATTTATCGCCATCAATTGTAACAACACATCCAGTGTTATTGTTATATTTATCAACATGGTCAAAGTCTTCACATAAAGTTGAATCCATTAAGTGACCATATGTTTTTAATCCAGCAGCACTACCAGCAAGGTATGTAACACCTAATGCTTCATCTTTTTCACCTGCTACAGCTGTAGTAGTAGATCCGCCATAACGAAGATTTTTTCTAGCATATACATGTTCATGACCATTAAACGCAATGTCAACTTGACATTCTTCAAAAACAGTTAACCAGTTTCTTCTCATAATTTGGCTATCACTAGCATAAGCACCTGTTGCATACATTCCAGGATGAGATCCTACGATAATCCATTTAGCTGGATTATTTTTAACAACATTTCTAAACCATTCTTGATGAGCACTTACATTATAGTCAGTTGTTTTAACAATGTCTAACATGATAAATAAAACATTTCCATACATGAAATAGTAAGAAGAACCAAGTCTATCTTCAGGACCATTTAATGGATTGTTAGTCATTTGATTATAAATTTCGTTACTAATGTAACCAGCGCCAGCAGTATTATAATATTCATGGTTACCAGGAAGATTTGCTTGTAATGTATTTGAAATACTTGGAATATATGTATAATAATCTTTCCATTGTTGTTCAATACCTGATCTATCGATTTGGTCACCTGTCATGAATAATAAATTAGGGTCTTCAGTAGTTTTTGCGAAAATTGCATCTAATAAGTTTTGTGCATTTTTAAATCCTGAACCACTACTTTGAATATCAGTTAAGAATAAGAATGATTTTTTACCATTATCATTGCTTAATGATTCGAAAGAGTTAACTTGAGTTTTAATACTTCCATCAACTGCTTGATAATAATATTTTGTTTTAGGACTTAAATTTGTAAGAGTAGCCTTACAAACATATCTTTCTTTAAATCCATATTCACTTGGATCTGTTGCAAGTTTATCATATTTCCATAAAGTAGATGTTGGTGTTACTTTAGTTGGATTTACTATTTCTCCATTTTTTACTTCTGTACCATATAAAACATAAGAATCATCACTCGCAGTATGATAACTTATTCCAACATGATCATATGTTTCACCAACACTAGCTGTTAGATATAATATTTGATTTGTTGGAAAATTAGATTCCGCTTTAGCACCAAATGAAATTGTAAGTATTAAAGATACAATTAAAATTAATGATAAAGCAATTTTTTTAAAGAATTTTACTTTCATGTTTACCTCCAATTATTTACAGTTTATTTTAACATATTAAATAATTTTTTTCAAGATTATTAAAAATAAAAGTGAAAACGCTTTAGTAAAAATGACATTTATACTTTCGCATAAATGTTTACTTTTATATAATAATGTGATATAATAA
>JAZKYN010000088.1:0-21626 GCA_045612145.1 Bacilli bacterium | reverse complement strand
GTATATTTTTTTATTTCTTTTGAACAGATTCTTTCATTTGGAATATATTTTTGTAAAAACATATGAAATTCTTTTGAATGATTAGGAAATACAAAATGTGTTAATTCATGAAGAACAACATATTCAATTAAATAAACGGGAACTTGAGTTAATGCTACATTTAGCATTATTTTATTTTCCTTAAAATAACAACATCCCCATTTTGTAAGTGATTCCTTTATTATTAATTTTGGATATTCTTTTAAATAATCTTTCATTTTTAAAAACGATTGATAAAGTATTTCTTCGAATAATTCAATTGATTTATCTTTTCTATACTCTATGATTTGTTTTTTTACAGAAGTTAATTTATTTGTAGAAACAATAATAATATCATTAATTAAATCAACTCTTGGAGTTTTTGAATAGTTTATTTTCAATGTATATTCTTTACCTAAGAATAAGTGTTTTGAGTTTTCTTCATAACTTATTTGTTTTTCTTTTAATAGGTTATTTTTATCTAATATCCATTTAATATTTTTTTCTACAAAGCTTATTATGCTTTCTTTCTTAATTAGAAACGGTGCACTTATTACTAAAATATTATTCTTATTAAAATGCATTCTAAGTGTTTTTACATTACCAAGTTTTACTTGATATGATATTTTGTTTATTAAAAGAATATCAATTTGAATTGTTTTTTCCATATTAAATATATTTTTTATAGAAATCGTAAACTATTTTTGCGTCTTTTTCAGTGTTACTGATAGATGAATCAATAACAAAATCAGCTAGTTTTTTAATTTCATCACTGAATACATTATCATCATTTAATAAACGTTTTTTAATTGATTCTTGATCATCACCTCTTGTAATCATTCTAAGTCTTCTAATTTCTTTTGAACAACGAACGAAAACAATTTTTATTTGATCTTTTGCTTCAGCGATGTATTTTTTTAATCCTTCACTTTCCAAGATAACAACTTTATCATCTGATATTGCATTTCTTGCAGTACCATAATAGTTATTATTATAGTTTACGTATTCTAAGAAGAAACCATCTTTTATTTTGTTTTGGAAATCTTCTATTGTTATAAAATGATAATCTACACCATTTACTTCAAGTGGTCTCATTGGTCTTGTTGTATAAGTTACCATTTTCTTCATATTGTATTTTTCAATAAGTTTGTTAACAACTTGTGTTTTTCCTGATGCGCTTGGTCCAATAATTACTAACATATTTTACCTCTTATAAAATCGTTTTAATATATTTTAAAAATAAACTATTATTAGAAAAGTTTTCTATTATTAGTTTTTCAATTTCTTTGTTTAAATCACTATACAATTTTTGTGTGTTTTCGATACCTATAATTTTATTTATTGTTGATTTGTTGATATCAATACCGTTATCTTTTCCAACACTTAAATTTAAATAATCATTTAAATCATCTTTTATTTGAAATGCATATCCAATATATAAACCAAGTTTATTAAAGGTATTTATTTCAAATTCTTTAATGAGAGCTATTATTTCAAATATTAGAATAAAGAAACTTGATGTTTTATATTCTATTATTTTTAAAATTTCTTCTTTGTTTTCAACTGGCTTTTGTTCATTAAGTAAATCTAATACTTGTCCATAACAAATTCCATTTGTTCCAATTCTTTCTGATATTTTAGCAATTATTTTAATTTTCAATTCATCATTAATTTTAGATTCTGCAATTATTTTAAATGAATCCGATAATAATGCGTCTGCAGCTTGAAGCGAGATACCAGGATTATAAACTAAATGATTTGTCAATTTCCCTCTTCTTGTTTTTGCGTCATCCATAATTGGAAGATCATCATGAACAAGAGTATATATTTGTATCATTTCAAGCCCTGCAGCAACATCTACATATTCTTTATAATCTATGTTTAAATCATCAAGTCCAACTAATAAAATTGTTCCTCTTAGTAGTTTTCCAAAATTTAATAAAGAATAATTTATACTATCTTTTAAAATACCTTTATCATTCCATGAGGCAGAAATTTCATTAAGGCGATTTATGATTAAATTTTGATACACTTTAATTTCATTCATAAATTCACCTCACTTAATTATTATTTTCTTTTTTTAAGTATCATCAATGCAAATGATGTTATAGCACTAATATAAATTAATGATACGACTGTTGCACATTTAGTGCAACCTCTTTTTTTAGCAATTTTTACTTCCTCTAATAATGGATGTAATTTTAAATCAGAAGTAATCCCTTTATTTAAATCATATTTTGTTTTACGATCTAAACTCCAACCAGTAAATTCAAAACCATCTACAGTGTATGTTGGAATATCTGTTAAAATTTCATTGTCTTTTACATTTACTTCTTTAATTACTTTTCCTGAATCATTGCAGAATGATACTGTGTACACTTTTGTAATCATTGGATAAAATTTTGTATCTAAAGAAATAGGTTTATCAAAATTATATACTTCTTCTTTATTTATTGACCATCCATTAAATATATCTTTTTCGAAATTTAAAGTTGGCACATCATCTAATTTTTCACCTAATACATGATTAATTGTTTTAATTAAATTATTATCTTGGTCATAGAATTCTACATTAACATATTCTACAACTACAATTTCATTCCATTTTGCATATAAAGTTGTATGTCTTGTTGGATAGAATGGAAATTCACATTTTTGAGTTAATTCTTCATCATAATACCAACCACCAAATGTATATCCTTCTTTTGTTGGATTTTTTGGTTGTTTTACTTGTTCATAATAGAAACAGAAATCTGATGAAACTTTTGAACCACCATTTGAATTATAGTCAATATCATACATATTTTCAGATTGATTATATACAGCATATACTACTAAATCACTTGTAATAGTTGAGAAATCTTTATCCCATTCTTTAAAAGAATAAGTATATTCAACACTTGGTGCAAGTGTTGGATTAAGCGGTGCTGTAGCAGAGAATCCATATGGAACTTTTTCTATTTTAATTACTTCATCATTTGGATTTTTAAATGTTACAGTATACGATTCTAAAATTACTGCATAAACAGCTGTTAATTCTAAATCTGATGTTACATTATAATAAGGAAGATTATAGCCAATAAATTCATAATTAATATATCCATTTGAATCTCTTGATGGATTGCTAGGTGCTGTTGCACTTTGTCCATATTTAACCGTTTCTTCTTTTAGGATTTTACCATCATAATCTTTAAATATTACTTTATATGAGTTTTCAATTTCATTATTTTCATAAACATTTATTGTTAATTTTACAATTTTCGTTTCATCTGATTTTAAGATACCTTCAATAACTGATGTACCATAATTATTAATTGTAATTTTACCATTATCATCAACCGTTAAAACATCATTATTTTCTACAATCCAGTAGTAATCAGATAAATTATTTGAAACATTTGTATCAGTAATTTTTAAATATACTTCTTGATTTTTCTTAATGTTTAATACTTCTTTCGCATCATATTTGTTCGTTAAAGAATTATTACTGTAAAGTTCATAATTAACATTACCTTCGATATATTCTTTAGCAACTTCTGCAGGTTTACCTAAATGGTTAGTATACGATAGTGGAACTACGTTATAATTATAATCACCTGTATAAGAATCTGACCATGAAATAAATTCTTCATCTGAACCAATTATATCAACTATTTCTGATTCATCAAATGTGATTTCATTTTCACTTCTATATATTATATAAAATTTAGCATTTTCTAAAGCTGAAAAACAAATAGTATTTCCATGTTGCATAAAGTTATCAACACTACCAAGCTCTACTGCATCGAATCCTGTAATTGCTGGAGCAACTACTTTTGATGTCCACATTTTTGTTTTAACTAAACTCATTTGTGTTTTTGCTGCAGTATTTGTATTGTGGTATCCTTGTTGTACTTGTTTGTAACTATAAATAGATGTTCCCATTACATTTTCTAACGAGTCAGATATTTTTAATTGTTCATATGCTTCTGTTGTTGAAGAAGTCCACATGTAAATACCCATACCAGCATATAAGTTAACATTTTTATTTTTAACTGCCATATTCCACCAATTGATTAATCTTTCAAATGGTGCACTACTATGACTTCTTGCCCAATATGTTTGAGGAAGAATATAGTTGATCCATTCGTTATTAACCCATTTTAATGTATCACAGAATAAATATGATTCATAGTGCATTTGGCAACCTACCGTTGCACCTATTGGATAAACTAGATTACCGTTATTATCATATTTATATTGTGAGAGTGGAGTTGTAGCTTCAGTAATATTATTAGCATTTTTATATACACCAGTTGGTGAAATACCAAGTTGAACAAATTTATTGTTTGCTTCGTTATATTCATCTAATGAACATTTTAAATCATAAATAAATGTATCTACTTGTTGTCTTCTAAAATTAGATGTTGATAATCCTTCTGTGTTGTATTTATTTCTTGTAGCAGTATCATCAATACCAGATGCGTAAAAATAATCATCAAAATGAATTGCATCTACATCATAATTTTCAACAATTTCCATACATGTTTCAATAATAAAATCTCTATTTTCAGGAATACCTGGATCAAGAATTTGTAAAGTTGAACCAATTAATACGTTATTTGGATTTGAAGCAGGATTGTTTGGATAATCTTTAAAGGCATCTGCTACATCTTCTTTCGAATCATATGTTGATCCAATTCTATATGGATTAAGCCATGCATGAAATTCAATACCTCTTTTATGAGCTTCTGTAATAACATATTCTAAAGGATCAAATTCTTCAAAGTCAAGACCAATTAATTGAGAATGTCTTCTGTTAATTTTAGAGTTATACCATGCATCATGATTTGCACGAACGTGGAAAATCATTGCATTCATATTATAATATTCTAAAATATTAAGAATTTCATCAATTTTTTCTTTGTAATCTTTAATTGTAGAAAAATTAATATCTCCTGTATAATAACTAATCCATGCAGCTCTAAATTCTGCATCTATCGTTACATCTGTTGCGTATTCTTCAATATCATACGCTTTTACAATATTTGTTGTTTTAACTAGTGTAAAAACACATAATGTTAAAATTAAAAGTCTAAGTATTTTTTTCATATTATTACCTCATTTATTTATTCATTATATCATATATTGTTTTTTTTTACTAGTTATTTGAATTATCGAAGTCTTACCAAAAAAAAGAAACTGAAATTTCTTCAGTTTCTTAATTTCATTTTTTAGTTTTCTTGTTCTTTAGGTAAAATTAAATTTAATAAAATACCAAAAATCATTGATAAAGCCATACCTGTTAAACTTGAAAGTTCAGTAATTTTAATAGCAGCTCCACCAAGACCAATAACAAGCATTACAGAAATAATAACAATGTTTCTTGTTTTTGTTAAATCAACTTTTTTGTCAAACATTACTTTTAATCCATTTGATGCAATAAATCCATAAAGGATAAGACATACACCACCCATTACTGCTGATGGAATTGTTGCGATAAATGTTGTAAAGATGTTACAGAATGATAATAAGATAGCAATTACTGCTGCTCCACCAGTTACCCAAACAGATCCAACTTTTGTCATACCAACAACTGATGTATTTTCACCATAACTTGTGTTTGCAGGTCCACCAATTAAACCAGCAAATGCTGTTGCAATACCATCACCCATTAAAGTACGGTGTAGTCCTGGTTCTTCAAGATAGTTTTTACCTGTAATACTTCCTAATACTTCATGGTCACCGATATGTTCAGATATAGTAACAAAGGCAAGAGGAATAACAGAAATTACTGCTGCAAAACTTACTTTTGTCATTGAAATACCAGCACCAAGATCAGCATCTTTCCAACCTAAGAAAATAAATTTAGGAAGTGCAAACCATTGTTTAGGATCTTTTATAACATTTCCAAGTTCTGTGAAATCCATTAATCTTGTTTCACCAATCCAGTTTAAAGAAAGTGCAATTAAATATCCTCCAATAATACCGATTAAGAATGGAATAATTTTTAAAAAGCCTTTTCCTCTAATCGCAATAATACCAACAATGATAACTGTAAGTACAGCAACAATCATACTTCTCCAATCACCACCTGCAACAAGTCCTGTATTATTTACAGCGCTTCCTGCAAGTCCAAGACCAATTACCATAATCATAGGTCCAATTACTACTGGTGG
This sequence comes from Bacilli bacterium, assembly GCA_045612145.1. GTDB lineage: Bacteria > Bacillota_I > Bacilli_A > ML615J-28 > CAG-313 > CAG-313. The sequence goes on along the minus strand of JAZKYN010000088.1, from coordinate 15,450 downwards.
TAATAATTTATGAATCCATTTAACACCTACAAATTTAATAATAAGTGCTACTATAACATAAATTAGCCCTACTGCAACAAGACCAGTTAGTGCAGGTCCATAAGAAGGATTACCTGTTAATACTGTGCTAGCTAAAACTGTTTGAATATAAGAAATGTACGCAAAACTTGATCCAAGATAAATTGGAACTCTTCCTTTTGTACATAAGATATAAATTAATGTTCCAACACCTGATGCAAATAAAGCTGTTGAAATTGGAAGTCCTGTAAGTAGTGGTACAAGAACTGTTGCTGAAAACATTGCAAAAACATGTTGGAAGCTTAAAAAGAACCATTGAGATTTTTTTGCAGGTTTTTGATTGTAATCTAAAATTAAGTTGTTTTGTTTCATTTTTCCTCTTTCCTTTCTTTTTTTATAAAAAAATAAGAGTCAATAATTAAAAAATCATTAACTCTTATTACCTAAAATAAATGGGATAGGAAAAGTTGTAGCTATGGCTACATTGTTTGCAAGTTTAATTATTAAACATATTGTATTCATAGTAACTTTCCTCCTTGATATAAATCCATAAAATATATTTTTATATCTATGTTTATATGATTTGTTTAATTATATCATAAATTAATTTTTATTTGAAGTAATTAAATAATTTCTTTGTAATAAAATGTTTTTTAAAATAAAAACACCTTTCCTATGAAAGGTGTTTTAAAAACTATTTAATGTCTGCTTTTGGATCGAATCCTAAACGACGAAGTGTTTCAATAACATATGATTCACGATATTCGTCTTCAGGTTTTCTATTATAGTAAGAATAGAAGAATTCTTCAACTGCTTGTTCATAAGGAATTTTTGCTAAGTTAGCAATGATTCTTGAAGAACGGTCGATTAATTTTTTGTTAGTTGGTAATACTTGTACCATCCAGTTACCGAATACTCTTCCCATTTTTGCCATTGTACCAGTAGATAAAGCATTGAATGCAACTTTAACTAATAAGTGATACATAATGTCTGTGCAAGTTCTTGGAAGTTCAACTGGAATTCTGATTTCGTTTTTATCAATTTTAGCATCACTGATTTGACCAAATCTGATAACTACACCACCAGCATATTTAACTAATTCTTTTTTGTACCAAGCAACAACTTCTGGAGTAGCTGAACCATTAACGTCGATTAATACTAATTTTGCATGAGGATTTGAATATCTTGATGGATCATCTTCGTTACCGATAACATATTCTAATACTTCATCTCCACTTACTTTTGGAGGATTATTGATGATGTCTTCGTTAGCTTCCATTTGGATATAATCTTCTTTAGTCCATTCTAATCCTTTAATTGGACGACGGAATACTTGTTGCCATGCAACTTCGTTTGGATATAGAGGGTCTTTAATATAAGCCCAAGATACTTCACTTGTTGTATCAGCATATTTTCTGAATGGAGGAAGTGTAAATGTAGGTTGACGTTCAGTTGTATCTGTCATGATATCAAGTAAATATTCATGAGTGATATAAGTAACTAAACCTTTGTTGTTATAAGTTTCAACTTCGAAATCAACTGCTTTAGCTAAACCTTTTAATGCTTTTCCACTTGATAATTGTTTATTTAATGAAGTGAATGCTTCAGCATATTCATCAAGAGAAATCATTTGTTTGTTGATAACAGCTAATTCTTGTTCTGTTAAGTTTTCTTGTAACCAACGGTTAGCAGCAACTTCTAATGCAGCACCTGCAGCAAGTAATTCTACAGTTGTAACTTGCATACGAGTTGAACCAGAAACTGCCATGTTTCCTACGAATAGAGGAATTTTAACGATATATTTTCCGTTGTCGATTCCTTTTGCTTTATTTTCTGCATATTCATCTAAGCATTCAAATACTTTACGAGCACGGTCTAAGTGTGTTCTTAAAATATTTTCTGGGTTACAGTGTAAATAATATGTTTTGATACCAAGTTCATAACCACGAACAGCTGATCCATTGATACTAGCTGATAATCCACATTCTGATAATGCTACTAAAACGTCTCCTGGAGTCATTTCAGCTTCATCAACTTGTTTTGCACCGAATGTCATATAGTCTTCGAAGTTTTCAACTGAACGTACTAATGCACGGTCACCACCTGTTGTAAAGCTACTTACAACTTCTGCCATTTCTAAGAATTCGAAACGATGAGCAGGGATTTTATCTACTAATCCTTGCCAGAAACTTCTCCACGCACCATCCATTTGGATAGCCATTCTTCCTGATGCACCTACGCTTGAGAAAACAACTTTTCTTCTTTCGTCCATACATCTTTTGATATCAGCAACGAATGCTTCAAATTCAGGAGTTTTGAATTGTTCTCCAGCAACTTTTGCAATATATTTATCTGCTGATAAAATAGTTTTAACACCTTTTGCAGTATCTTTTGCAATTGTAGCACTTAAATTTTTTGTAAGTGGGTTTGATTGTTCTGTAGGAATAACTCCTAAATGGAATTGCTTTTCATTTTCTAAAAAGTCTTTTGTTGCTTCTTTGTAATTAGTTATTGTCTTGTAAATCACAATAGTTTCTCCTTTATTTTTATAATAATATAAATTTTAGCAATCTTATTATACCATATTACTATTTTTCTTTCAAGTTATATAGTTTTATAAATTCTTTTATTTCGTCAAAATGTGGAATTGCATCCATAACATATTGTTTCGTCACACTTATTGCCGAAGCGGCTTGTGAAAATTTTATTGAATTTTCAATTGAATCATTAAGTATAGTTGAAGCAAGCCCCGCATTAAATATATCACCAGCACCTGTTGTATCAATTGCATTAACTTTGAAAGGTTCAAAATATTGATACTTTTTATCTTTTATTAATAAACACCCTTTAGAACCAAGCGTTATTATTAATGTATTATTTACTAAATCTTTTAAATATTCACCAATTTCAACAACACTAATATTATTAGGTATATTGTAAAGTATTTTTGCTTCTTCAAAATTAGGTGTCACAACATTTGCCATTTCTAATAATTCTTGATCTTTATATATTGCAGGAGCTGGATTTAATATTACAAATACGTTATTTTCTTTTGCAATATTAATTGCTTCTTTTAACGCATCATATCCAATTTCATATTGAAGTAATAAGATCTCACTTTGTTTAATTTTGTTTTCAAATAATTTAACATCTTCTTTAGAAAGACTTTGTGATGCGCCTGGATATACTATTACTTCATTTTCACCAGTTGAATCTGTTAATATTGTCGCAACAGCAGTTTTATTTACTTCATCAATAATAAACTTATTATCAATTTCTAATTTATCCATGTATTCTTTACAGTATAATCCATACGAATCATCTCCAACTTTTGATAAATAAGAAACATCTGAATTGAATTTTTTACAAGCAACCGCTTGATTATATCCTTTACCACCTGGTTCAATATGACAGTTTTTTGCATGTGATGTTACTGATGGAGTTGGAAGACTATCAAGTTTCATAAAAATAGATTCTCCACTTATTCCAATTACTGCTATTTTTGACATATTTTCATCCTTTCTTTAAAAAGTTGTTTTACAAATATTTCCTACATAAAAAGAGCAAACATATTATTTGCTCTTTAGTTTTTTATTTTTCTAAGAATGTTTTATAAGCAAGGTATGCTTCATATACATCCGCTTTAGAAACAATTTCCATTGGAGCGTGCATATTTAAAACTGCGATTCCAGCATCAACAACATTCATATTATAATTACCAAGAATATAAGCAATTGTACCGCCTCCACCTTGGTCAACTTTACCAAGTTCTGCTGTTTGGAAGTAAACATCATTTGAATCCATAATGTTTCTTATCCAAGCAAAATATTCAGGGTTTGTATCATTTGAACCACTCTTACCACGTGAACCAGTGTACTTATTAAATACGATTCCACGGCCTAAATAAGCTGAATTTTTAGGGTCATTTACTCCAGGGAATAATGGATCAAATCCTGCGCTAACATCACTTGATAACATTTTTGAGTTTTCTAAAGCTTTTCTTAAAGCTGAAATACTACCATTTCCTTGTAATTCAAGAAGTGCTAAAATAGTATTTTCGAAATAAACTGAATGAGCACCAGTAGCACCAACACTACCAATTTCTTCTTTATCTACAAGAATGCAGCAACTTGTATATTCTGCAGGTTCAGAATCTAATAAAGCTTTTAATGAAGTATAAGCACATACTCTATCATCATGTCCATATCCAGCAACCATACTTCTATCTAAACCATAGTCACGAGCAGGTCCAGCAGGTACAATTTCTAGTTCTGCTGATAAGAAATCTTCTTCTTCAAAATCATATTTTTCTTTTAATAATTTTAAGATATATTGTTTTGCTGCATCTTTTTCAACATCTTTAAGTGGTATACTACCTAAAGTTAAGTCAAGGTCTTCACCTTCAATAACTTTTGCTGCAGGTTTTTGTAATTGATCACCTGATAAGTGGATTAATAAATCACTAATACCAACAACCGGATCATTAGGTTCATCACCAATTGCAACATTTACTGTAGTTCCATCTTTTTTGCAAACAACACCAAAAATAGCAAGCGGAATAGTTACCCATTGATATTTTTTAACACCACCATAATAGTGTGTATCTAACATTGCAAATTCAAATTTTTCATATAAAGGATTTTGTTTAACGTCAAGTCTAGGAGAATCAATATGTGCTCCTAAAATTCTTAATCCTTCAACGACAGGTTTTTTACCAATTTTATATAAAACAATATTTTTGTTTTTGTTTACTGAATATAATAAATCACCAGGTTTTGCATCTATTGCATCTTCTAATTTTTTATAACCTAAATCTTTAGCAAGTTTTAAAGTTTCATTAACGCATAATCTTTCTGTTTTACCTTTTGTGATATAGTCTTTATATCCTTCACAAAAATCCATTATTACTTGTACTTTTTCATCATTTGCGTTTTTCCAAACATTTTTTGAATACATATCAATCACCTCTTATATTTTTTATAAATTTTTAAATTCAATTTCACATTTATTTTTATCTAAATAAATTATTGCATACGTTCCTTTTTCTCCATCTCTTGGTCTTACTAAAGAACCAGGATTTAAAACATATGTTTCGTTTATTTTATCGTAGTATTTTTTATGAGTATGTCCAAATATAAATATTTTTGCATTTTTACTTTCTATTAAATATGGAGAAATATTATAGTATTTATGTCCATGTGTAACATAAATATCTCCAAATTCAGTTTTAATAGTTAATTCTTCAGGATATTCATATCCAAGATCGCAATTACCTTTTACAATTTGAAACAATGGTATTTCAAAAGGCATTAGGCAACTATCACCAGCATGGATGAATAAATCAGCGTCATAATGTTTATCAATTACTTTATAAATTGATTCTATATCAGAGTGTGTATCGCTAATAACTAAAATTTTCATTTTTAGCTTCCATATATAATCATTATAAACATATATATTAAAATATCCATTATAACAATACAAACAACAATTGAAAAAATAATTACATTCAAGATTAAAGATATTATAGATATAGTCAATCCAGCCTTAGCCATTTTTCTATGTTTTTTTGATTTTTTTCCAAGTGCTGAAAAGACAATAGCATGATCAGCAAAAAAAATACCCAATCCATAAAATGATATCAATCCCAAACTTACAAGACCTAATATAAAACCAAGTTTTGCAAAAATGTTAAAGCATTTAGGAACATTTTTTTCTTCAACTAATTCTTTTCCACAATAACTACAATATTTATCATCTTCAACAAATTCAACATTACAATTTGAACATTTCATAATTTAACCCCTTATAATAATTATAAACTATTTTTATTTTTTTCTCAACAATATTTATAATATTATTAATAATTAATTAAAATCATTAAATTCTTCTTTATAATATATTTTAACAACAATTTTACTAAAGAACGATATTAACGGCCCTGCAAAACAGAAAGCTAATATTGTATTTATATTAACAATATCAGTTCTTTTTAAATACACATTACTAATTAAAAATGCAAATAATGCACATGTTGTATCTAATATGATTCTTATATATTTAAATTTAACTTTCTTTAAACTTCTACTTACTAATACAGCTATAGCATCATATGGACCAAGTCCTAGATTTGCACTTCCATAAAAAGCAATTCCAAAACATGATATTATAATTCCTAATATTGTAAAAATAAATCTTACAACAATTGCTTTTGGTATCATATTTAATGCTACAAAAATAGCATAAAACATATCACTAAATATTCCAATAAATATTAATCCTGCAATCGTTCCAAAATGTATTCTATTTCTTAATGATATAAACATAAATATAAAGAATATAAAATTTATAATGATATACCACACAGAATATGGTATTTTTTCATCACACAGATATACAAAAGAAAAAATAAATGAAGCAAGTGGATCTTGGCCAAGTGCTGCTGCTTTATTAAAAGCAACACCTATTCCTAGGATGAACATTCCAATAAATACACCCACCATTTTTTTAAAGAGTTTCATTTTACACCTCAATTATTTTAATAATATAAATAATCTTTCCCAGCTAAATTAATTAAATATCTTAAAAAATATATTAGCACATATATTAATGCAAAATTTAAAACTGTTGCGATAATAGAAATTATTACACCTTTTTGCGCTTTAAAATAACAATTGACTGATCTTCTTCCTACAGCAGAAAAAACAATTCCAGGAATTGAGAAAAAGCAACCAAGACCAAGAGTAAAGCATAATATTAATCCTGTGATACCAAGACTCATTCCAATTTTAGCAAACTTGTCATAATCTTTTGTACTATCGCATTTTTTCATTAAAGTTGAATGTTCTTCTTCAACAAATTTAATTTGATTACCGCATCTTGAGCAATATTTAGCATTATCTATATTTTCGTATTCGCAAATATTACATTTCATATTTTCATCCTACCTTTATATATTATTATACCTTCTTATAAACTTTTTGTCTTTAAAATAAATAATATTAATTCATTATTTAAAAAAAACGAGGTCTATTCATAAGAATAGACCAATTTTTTTAATAGTATTGATATCCGCCTTCAGCAAGTCCACCTAAAACACCAATAATAACACATACAACAAAGTAGATTATTAAACCTATTACAGTTCCAAGAACAGATAATACTAATCCTTTTCTTGCTTTATTATGATATTTAATTGATCTTTTACCAAGTGCAGAGAATACAATACCAGGCATTGCAACAACATAACCAAAACCAAATAGAAGACATCCGATTAATCCTCCAAGACCAAGACCAAATCCAAGTTTTGCAAATACGTCAAAACATTTTGGAACATGAGGAATTTGAGGTTCTTCTACCGCTTCTACAGTTACATCTTCAATAACTTCAGCTTCAACTGTTTCTACTAGTTCGTTACCACATCCTGCACAGAATTTTGCTTCATCAATATTTTCTTTTCCACATACATTACATTTCATAAACAAGTTCTCCTTTTCTATATTATTGATTGCATTATTATTATACATCTAATTTAAATTATTGTCATTAAAATGCATAAATTTTATATCAATTTCTTCATTTGTTTTGATTGAAAAATAATATTTATTTTTATAACTATCAAATGTTTCAAATGATTTTATATTTTCTTCATCAATTTTTAGATCTTTTAAATTTGAATATACGATTCCAGTTCCATCATATTTAAATTTCGCTTCTATTTGAGTCCATTTTTTTATAAACGAATCATCATCTAAAAGTTCATTCGAAAATAATTTCTTTTTTAACGATGATAAATCTTTTAATGTATTGATCATTTCTATATCAATACCAATATTATTGTTAGAAATACCAATAACAACCATATTATTACTATGACTTATATTAAAGAATATTCCTTCAACATAAGGTTTATGATATTCATTTTCAAAGATAAATGGATTATTTATATTATATTGTTCTTTTAATATTTTTAGTAAAAAGAACCATGCAACAAAACTATTTTTATAATCATTTTCAATCTTATATTTTGTTACTCTATTATATACATTATCAGGTAATTTAATGTCTTTTATAGAATCATATATTTTATTTTCAATTACAAATACTTTAGTCATTTTAAAGGCCTAACATTTTTCTAATTTCATCATGAACTTTATCTACTTGTGAAGATGTTTTTTTCCCAAACACACAGTAATTTGCAAGATGTTCACAATTATTATAAAGTAAACTATAATCACCTTCACCAACTTTTGATAATGCTATTTTAACGATTTCTGAGTCTTTGTTTTTTAATTTCTTTTCTTTTTTATCATAAACTCTTACTTCAAGAAAACCGCCATTTAAGAAATCTTCAATTGGCGATAACAATACTTTTATAGTTGCAGGATCTTGATAGACGCTCATTGGTAAGCCAAATTGCACTACTTTATTATCACCTACAAATATTCCGTGATGATATAGATTATCTACCTGTACTCTTATATGAGCCCCAGGATAGGGTTCTATCATTTCCCATTGTTCCATTTTATATTCTTTCCTTAATATAATCTATTACATCTTGAACATTTTTAAATGTATTAAATGTTACATCACTCATATCAATTTTGAATGTTTCTTCTATTGCGATTGAAAAATACACAAGTCCAATAGAGTTAACACCAAGATCTTTTAAGTAAATTTCAGATGGATTTTGATCAAAATTATTTTCAGTGTGCATTACAATGCTGAATATTTTTTTTAATTTTTCATAGATTTCTAATTCGTTCATATTTACACATCTCTTTTTGGTCTAATTATTTTCATACTAGGACTTCTTGCAAAGTCTTCTTTTCTAATGATTACTCTAGATATTTTTTCGTAATCAAATAAAGTTTTATTTAATTCATCTATTTTTTCTTCAATAAATGTTTGAGGATTTTCAATGTTTAATTTTCCAAGTACAGACATTCTTGGAAGAACTTCAACAACTAAAATATCCATTCCAAAGTTATTTTTATCTTTATAAACTAAACTATCTTGAATAAAATCAAATTCATTAATTTTTGATTCAATATGAGCAGGAGATACATTTTCACCATTTGATAAAACAATGATATCTTTTATTCTACCAACAATGTACATGTAACCATCTTCATCAAATTTAACAAGGTCACCTGTTTTGAACCAACCATCTTCAAATGCTGTTTTGTTTTCTTCATCTTCATTATAATAACATTCCATTAGGTTTTTACCTTTAATCCATAATTCATCATTTACAAGTTTAACTTCTTGATGAGGATATAAAAGACCAACTGATGATGGTTTTTCATCTCCAGCAGGATTACCACTAACAAGGTTAGCAAGTTCTGTTAATCCATAACCAGGACAGAAATTAATTCCAAGTTTTCTAAATTCAGTTGTTAAATATGGAGGAACGCTTGCGCCACCACAAATGATAGTGTTTACAGCACCACCAATCATATTTAAACCAAATTGTTTAACTAAATTTAAGAATAATTCAGCAAGTGCAGGAACTGCAATTAAAATTGTTGGATGTAATTTTTGCATTTCCTTAAACATTTCTTTCATATTTGTACAAAAATATATTTGACTACCACTATATAAGCAAGTTAGTAAATTTCTAACTAAACCAAATACATGTGTAAGTGGCATAATTGAATAATAAACATGATTAAATGCATTTGGATCTGCATACATACCGTTAACTGTTCCCATCATTAACGCTTCATGTGATAAAATCGCACCTTTTGATTTTCCAGTTGTTCCACCAGTTAATACGATACAAGCTCTATTTTCTTTTTTGATTTCTTTATTGAATAAGTTTTCTTCAATATTTTCAAAGTTTTCAATTTTAATAAATTGTACATCTTTTAATAAATTTTTTGCAAAAGTTACTTTTTCTTCGAATGCTGGATCATAAAATAAAGCTTTTAAGTTATATTTTAAAGAACAACCATATATTGCTTTTTCATCAAGTTGGAAAGGCAAAAGTGTTGCAACAGCACCATAAGCCATAACACCTAAACTTGCTTTTACAAAGTTATAATTATTAAATGAAATTACACCTACATTTGTTAATGGATCGATGTTTTTATTTTTTAAAACACCACATACGCTATTTACATCTTGATATAGTTTGTCATATGTAATATCTTCATCTTCTTTTTTTACAGCAACTTTTTCACTATATTCTTTTTTACATTTTTCAAGTAAATCAGCAACTGTGTCTATTAAAACTATTTTATCAAAAATATCCGGTGCATACTTTTTGAATGGATTTTCAATCATGTTAATTACCTCTTTTTCCTAAGTTTTCTAACTCTAATTCTTTCTCTTGTAATAACTTTGTTACCCTATCAATATCATCCATTGATGGAATTGGAGATGAAATATACTCTTTTACGTTAAATTTTTCTCCAATAACTATATGTTGGCGTTTCCACCATTTTTCTCTTTTAACTATATACATTGGTATTATTGGTGCATCCGCAAACATTGCCATTAAAATTGCACCACTTTTAAATTCTTGCATTTGTGTTTCTCTAACAACATGACCTTCGGGATAAACAATTATACTGTGACCTCTGTTTAAAACATCTGTTGTTTTTTTGAACATTGCAACTGATATATTATTTTTATCAACTTCAATACATCCAAAAGAAGTAAATAACCATTTTTGAATTTTATTTTTAAATATATCTTTTGTTGCGATAAATCCACATCTTTTCATCCAAAATGCATTTAAAACGATAAAAGGATCAACAAAACTTGGATGGTTAGATACGATTATTGCAGGTCCTTTATATAATCCTTTTTGTTTTTTTTGATTAATATAATGTTTTTTTAGTCTTAAGTAAATTATTATTGGAAGACCACCAGTCCATTTAACAAAATCATGAAAAAAACATTTTGGATCGAATATTTTACATATTAGTGGAATTTTCTTTTTTTTGTTCAATTGCATATAGTTTTTCCTCTAAATTAACTATTGTATTTCTAACATAATTTGTTAGATAATCAATATTTTCTTTTTTTGTTAGATTATTATCATATAATCTTGATAAGTAAATTTCTTCCCCAACAATAACTTTTGCTCTTTTTTTCTTACCATAACTTCCATTTGTATAAAGTGGAATTATAGGGGCATCAGTTTCTAAAGCAATTTCAACAAAGCTTGATTTAAATTCTATCATTTTTTTATCATCAGGAATTCTTCCTTCTGGGAAAATCAATACATCTTCCCCTTTGTTTAAAGTATCAATTGATTTTTCAATAAATGAAAAATCAAATAAATCTCTATCAACTCTTATTGCGCCTATCATTTTTAAGAAAAATGTTAAGAATTTATTTTTATTATAAAGTATTTCTGCAGCAAGTGGTCTAATTGTTCTGTTATGAAAAATATATAAATATAAAGCAAAATCCATAACAGCTGTATGATTTGAGATTAAAAGTGCAGCGTGTTTTCTTTTTTTAGATTTATTTACATAGTATCTTTTTGTTCTAAAGTAAAATAAATATGGTATAAAACCTGTTATTTTAACAAACCAAATAAATAATTTTTTCATGTTAGTTCTCTTTGTAAGTTTTTGATATTTTGTTTAATTGTGATTGTTCAATTATATAAGATACAATTCCTAAACCAATTAAACCGCATATTAATGAAACAATACTTAAATTTTTAATTGAAACATTTCTTTCTTTTGCGATTTCAATAATTTTCTTTTCAGATTTATAACAAAGTATTCCTGTATATGGGAATAAGAATACTGATATTAACCAGTTAATAACTATTTTTGCATTTGTTTTAAATGTCTTTGTATTATTTAAAATGCTATACTTCCAAATAATACTAAATATTGTTCCTGATAAAATCCATAAAGCTATATTTACAATTAAGCTTTCTGATTCTATTTTATCTTCATTTTCTTCTGCATCAGCAAATAAGTGTTTTTTAGTTTCATATTCTTTTTCTAAGCCTAATTCTTTAGCAACAAGTTTAGGAGAATAGTTTTTAGGCATTCTATATGCTAATATAAAGCCAATAATACACATAATTGAAACAATAAATGGTACTAGTAATGTTCCAAAGTTATATACTGTTGATGCATCTACACCTAATTTTAAGGCTGCATTTGTTGCATCAGTTGCCCAAACAATTCCCGATACTTCTTTTGATATGAATAACATTTTAATGTTTTCATATACGAAGCTACTAGCAACAGCACCAACAACTGATGATGTTAAAGCTTGTGCAGCAAAGAACATTGCAGAATGGTTTTTTCCTAATAATTTTTCTTCAACTGATGATATTTGTGCAGGAATTAAGTATGGCATCATAAAGAATGATCCAATTGCCCATGATCCAATTACACTTCCTATTATTCCAATTATCATTTGTATTGTTTGTTTACCTTCTCCCATTACGTAAAGACTTGTAAAATAGAAAGTTAAAATACAAATTGCAAAAGATAATAAACACGTTTGGAAAGTAAATCTAATGCCTTTTTTGTTTTTTAATTTATTAAATAAATATAACATAACAGGTACTGGCGCAAATGCACAAGTATTTAAAATTGCCATTTGTAAATCGCTCATACCCATTCCACCAAGAATTAAAGCATTCATTGATACAAGGAACATTTGTAGTCCAAAGAAAGCACAACAATTTACTACACACCATCTTAAAAATGGTTTGTTTGTAAATGTTAATTTAATACTTTCAATAAGTCCAACTCTTTCCTCATCTTTTAATGGAATTACATCATAGCCTTCTTCTTTTGCTTTTTTCTCAAATTTATCTCCTTCTTTAATCATAAATAAAGGAATAATCATTGTAAGCATTAAAGGAAGTAAATATAAAATAAATTCGTCAATATGAATTTTTAAACTTCCAAGGATTACAGGAATTAAAGCATAAGCTAAACAATATGATATTGTATCAAAAAATGATTTATAACTTGATACTCTTAATCTTTGTTTTTCATCGTAGCATACAGTTGATAAACTACCATAATATGCTATTAAACTCATTGTATATGTTGAAAAGAATATTAGTGCCCATAAACAAATCCAAATTGTATTAATCAATTGTCCTTGTTCTGTTATTCCAATATCTTTACCTGCAATTGGAATCCAGCACATTGCATAAGATAAAACCATTGGAATAAAACATAGAGCAATTAAAGGTCTACGTCTTCCCCATTTAGTTTTTAAGTTATCAGTAAGCGCCGCAAATGGTACATCAATAATACCATCAAATATTTTTGCAAGCATCCAAAGAATTGGGAATAGTGCAGGTAGAATTAAACAAGCACCACTCATTGCTTGAAACGGAACTTCTGCACCACTTTCAAGATTAAATGCACTTGGATTAATAGCATCTGTAAAGTATGCGCCCATTGCAACCATTAAAAGATTTGGTCCAAATCCTGATGCTGCGTAGATTATTTCTTTTAAAGAACTGTTTAATGTTTTATATTTTTTACTCATATAATTCTCCATTATTTGTTACATAATGTAATATATTTTACAAATTCCTCTACATTATAACAATTATTATTATTTGTAAAATCAAAATTTATTTCAAATTCTTCCCTTAATTTTACAAGTAATGTTAGATAATCCATACTTGTTGCGCCAAGATCATAGATGAAATGAGCATCTGATGGAATATCTTCTTTGTTCATAGTAATTATATTAGCCATAATTTCTTTAACTTTTAATGCAATTTCTGAGTTAATTTCTTCTTTATTATCTAAATTCATTTCTTTTAGTTCGTTTATATTATTTAAAATTACTTTTTTATTTTCAATTAATTTCTTTAAAATGTTTCTACTTACTTTAATAGCGGTTTCTGCAGCAATTGGATTATATGTATAATATACTTTTTCAATTTTGATTGATTCATTATTTAGCTTTGTTAAATTTTCATCTAATTCTTTTAAAATATTTTTAAGTCTTAATTTACTAGGGTTTTGCATTATTTCAAGTATTAATGTTAAATTTTCTTCATTTTTTTGATTTAATCCAAGAACTGAATATCTATTTACTGATGGTAAATATAATTTCTTTTCAATTAAATCTGGATTAATTTTTTCACCATTTGCTGATATTACAACATCATCAATTCTACCACTAACACTATAATAGCCTAATTTATCACATAATACATTATCATTGGTATTAAACCATTCATTATGATCAATATCTATTATTTTATTTTTTGTAATGATTTGTTTACAAATTGAATTACCTTTTACAACTAAACATCCATTTTCATCAATATTGTAATTGATTGTTTTAAATGGTTTACCGACAGTTCCAAGTGTTCTATGTTTTGCTTTTTTTCTAAGTTCTACTGAAGTAATACCAATTTCACTCATGCCATATCCATTATAAAGAGGATATCCAATTCCATTCAATAATATCAATGCTTCTTGTGAAATATAACTTCCTCCAGTAATCATAAAACGTACACTATCTCCAAATGCTTTATTATGTATTTCAGAGAAAGCTCTTCTTGCAAACCATAATCCAAGTTTAGGTGAAATGTTTTGTAATTTTAAACTTAGTTTTAAACCTTTTTCAAATTTAGCTTTTGTTTTATCATCTTTTTTATCTAGTTCTTTTAATATTGTTTTATAAATAGTATGCCACATTAATGGAACTGAAAAAATATGTGTAACTTTATGTTTTCTAACTGTTTTTGTAATTGTATCATTTGCCATATCTTTTAAGAACACAAAAGTTCTTCCAAAGAAAGAAAACCAAAAGTATGTTGCGACAAGGCCAAAGATATGATATAAAGGTAAGAATGCAAGTATTCTAATATCGCCTTTTTGTTTATAACCGCTTTTAATAAATTTATTTTGTTTAACAATATTTTTTGTATTTTCAATTTGTGATGCAATTTCATTTCCTGAATAAACACAAATTTTAATATTTAATGATGTAGCAGAAGTTGAAAGCGCAATTTCATTAGCCCAATTAAATTCTTTATTTTGAAATATGGTATTCTTTACCTCTTCTTCATTTAAAATTAATTGTTTAACTGATACATTATATTCTTTGTCACTAACAATATATTTTAAATTTGTAAGTCCAATTACATCATTTAATAACATATCAGTAAGTCTTAAGTTTAAAAGAACAGGTTTATATCCTGCCATAAGTAGTCCCCAAAATGTTGTTACCCATCTAATTGAGTTTTCCATCATAAGACCAACAAATGAATTTTTTTCTACTTCTAATAATTTTTCTTCTAAATATAACGCTGTTTTTATACATTCATTTTTACATTCATTGTAAGACATTTTGTTTATTTTATAACCATTTGTAATTTCTGCAAAGATTCTTTCATCTTGATCATGAGTTATTTCAAAAATGTCTTTGAATGTTTTTTTAGAATTATTAAGTTTTTTCATTTTATTA
>JAZKYN010000087.1:0-15956 GCA_045612145.1 Bacilli bacterium | reverse complement strand
AAATAAACATAAGGAGAAACACTATGGATGTTAAAAAAAGATGTAAATGGTGTAACCTAAAAAATCCAATATATATTGATTATCATGATAATGAATGGTGTAAACTTAATCTTGATGATCAATATCTTTATGAAATGCTAATCTTAGAATCATTTCAAGCAGGTCTTTCATGGGAATGTGTTTTAAACAAAAGAAAAGCATTTAAAGAAGCATATGATAATTTTAATATGGATAAAGTATCAAATTATGATGAAATAAAAATTAATGAATTATTACAAAACAAAGACATCATTAGAAATAAACTAAAAATCAAAGCTAGCATAAATAATTCAAAAATATTCAAAGATATAGTTAAAGAATACAATTCTTTTAAAAATTATTTATTATACTTTACTAATAATCAAATAATTTATGAAACAAATAAAACAACAAACAAGTTATCAGATAAAATATCAATTGACTTACAAAAAAAAGGAATGAAGTTTGTTGGTTCAACAATTATATATTCATATCTTCAAGCAATTGGAATAATTTATTCACATGATGAAGAATGTTTCTTATACAATAAAAAATAACAAGAGGTAAAAAAATGAAATTTTTAATAATAAATGGTTCTCCAAAAGGAAATTATAGTTGTACACTACATACACTACTTTATTTACAAGAAATATTTAAAGAACATACATTTGATGTTTTAAACGTAGGAATGCAAATAAAATCAATTGAAAAAGATATAACAAAAGCAGTAAATAAAATAAGTGAATGTGACGCAATAATATTCTCATATCCAGTTTACACATTTATTGCGCCATCACAACTTCATAGATTTATTGAACTTTTAAAAGAAAACAATGTAAACTTAGAAAATAAATTTGTAACACAAATAACTACATCAAAACATTTTTATGATATGACAGCTCATAAATATATTGAAGAAAACTGTTATGATTTAAAAATGAAATATGTTAAAGGTTTATCGCAAGATATGGAAGACTTACTTAAAAAAGAAGGACAACTAGATGCAATCAACTTTTTTAAATATTTCGTTAACTGTATAAATAATGATGTTTACGAAGTAATACCTGAAAAAGAAGAATACACAATAAAAGAATATTTATCATCTTATCAAATAGTAGAAAAAGACAATTCAAAAGAAATAGCAATTGTTTGTGATATTGTAGAAAATGATACTAATTTAAAGAATATGATTACAGATTTTACGAATAAACTACCATATAAATCAAAAATCATCAATATTAGAGAATTCCCTTTTACTGCAGGATGTCTAGGATGTTTCAACTGTGCAGGGGACGGAAAGTGTATTCACAAAGATAATTTCGATCAATACTTAAGAGAAAATATCCAAACTTGTGATGCAATTGTAATTGCTTTTTCAATTAAAGATCATAGTATGGGCGCAAGATTTAAATTATATGATGATAGACAATTCTGTAACGGGCATAGAACTGTTACAGAAGGACTTCCATTCGCCTATATTGTAAATGGTAATTATGAAGCAGAACATAACCTAAAAACAATTGTTGAGGCACGAGCAGAAGTTGGTCATAACTTCCTTGCAGGTGTTGCATACAATAAAGAAACAATGGATAAAACAATAGAAAAATTATCATATGCCATGAATAATAAATACGTTCAACCAAGAAACTTCTATGGAGTTGGCGGAATGAAAATATTTAGAGACCTAATTTGGATAATGAGAGGAATAATGAAAGAAGATCATGTTTATTATAAAAAACACGGAATATATGATTTCCCTCAAAAAAAACGTGGTCAAATGATGATTATGTGCTTACTTGGTTCACTTGTTAGAAATAAAAAAATCAAAGCAAAAATTGGTAACAAAATGAATGAAGGAATGATAGCACCTTATAAGAAAATATTAAAGAATCTGCAAAAGGAAAACAATAAATAAAATAAATATGCTTATTTTATAAGCATATTTTTATGCTATATAGGATTATTTAAAATTTATAACACAAAAGTTATAATATTATTGTTTACTTTAATTATTTGACAATTTTGTATTAGTGATTTATAATAGTGTTGAGAAAATATCAAAAATTAATGAGGTATAATGTATGAACGATAGATTCTTTTCAGAAACAGTACAATATCAAGCAGTATTAAAAAATTTAGAAAATCATAATGGACAATTAAAATGTGAACATTGCGATAAATTGATAACATCAAAAAAGGAATGTCATTTTGATCATATTTTGGCTTATACAAAAGGTGGAAAGTCAACATTAGAAAATTGTCAAATTTTATGCAAGGATTGTAATTTGTCAAAAAGTGATAAAGAAATGCATGATTTTTTGTTAGAAGAAAAAGCGAAACGTTTTATGTTAGGAGAAGAAATTATTGATGTTTCTGATAATGAAGTTGTTATAACTAATGTAAATAATGAAAAAATGACAAAGGAAAAGTTCGATTTGTTAGTTGGTGATTTTATTAAGAGAAATGGTAAAATAAGCAAGGTAGATTTTACTAGAGAAAAAAATGGATTACCATCAATTATGTACGTAAAAAAATATTACGATTCAATGAATAATTTAAAATTAAATTTTGGTTTAAAAATTGACATTGATTGGAACAGAGATAATATTTGGAATAGGTTGATTGAATATTCTAAAGTCAATCCAGAATTTAAACAAAAAGATTTAAAAAAAGATAATGATTTACCTTCTCTTCCATGCATTTTAAGTTATTATCCAGAATTTAATAATTTTACTGATGTTAAAATTGCACTTGGACACGAATTAAATTATGAATTATGGACGGAACAAAGAGTATTAGATGCATGTAAAGAATATTTAAAGAAACACAAAAAAATTGTACTAAAAGATTTAAGAAAAGAAAATGGCTTACCAACATCAAATGTTATTTATCGTATTTACGGAACAATGGAAGAATTTCAAAAACAAATTGGTTCTGAAGTTTCAAAATCATTTAAATTTGTCACAAAAGAAGAACTTATAAATTCAGCAAAAAGTCTTATAGATAAAAATGGAACAGTTTTTGAATCTCGTACTGAGTTTATGAATTTATTTCCATATGGTGAATCAGTTATAACAAAAAGATTTGATACGTTTGAAAAATTTTTTGAGATAGTTGGAATTAAAATTTTGAATGTTAAAAAAGCAAAATATACTAAGCAAGAAGTTGATAATAGTATAATTGCATATTTAAAATTGGGTAATGATATTCCTAAAGCAGCTAAACAGTTAACATCGTTAAATTTACCTTCATCTGCAACTATTTTAAGATTTTATGATGATTGGAAAGAACCATTTATTATCTTTTCAAAGATGATTGATTTAACTAGCAATTAAAGATATTATAAAGTTTATTGATTAATGAAACTTTTTAAATTGTAACTTTTAAAAAAATAAATAATTAATATTTGAAATATGCTTATTTTTAATAAGCATATTTTTTCTTTTTTTACAAATAATAAAAATGGAGGTATAAAATATGGAAAAAACAAATGAACTTAATAAATTTTTATCTTATATTCATATGGGAACAAGTGTTTTTCGTATATACTATGACCAAGCGCAAAGATTTAATAATAAAGACTTAATTGACTTAATTGTTGAAATTGAAGAAATATTTAAAAAACACGAAGAAAAAATAACATCATTAATTAAAAATATGGGTGAAGAGGCAACAGATAGTCTTACAGCATCTGGTCTTATGGGATTATACAAAGAAAAATTAAAAATATTTGACGACTCTTTTGATATAATGATTGCCGCAATCAAATCAACAAATATGGGATTATTATCATCAATGAAATTTTTACATCAAAATAAAGACTTACCTGATGATGTAAAAAAACATGTAATCAATGTTGTTAAAGACTATAGTAATATTATTACAAAACTAACAAATCATTCACTTAGAAAAATGTTATAAGAAAAATAAAGATAAGTAAAAACTTATCTTTTTAGTTTTTTAATATTATATTAATATGTTATAATATTAAAGAGGTGCTTTATGGAAAAACTAGAAAAATTAATAAAAGAATCTTTTGCCGCAAGACGCGAAATAAAAGTTGATGAAAAAAACGACAGTAATTATCGCTTTATAAACAAAACTGTTTATAAAGAACTTTTACTATATAGTGGTTCTACTTTAGATAATGTTATATTAAACGGAAGAGGATCTTTATCAATTGAAACAATTGATAATACTAAAGCATTATGTTTAAGTACAAATACAGACATTGAAAATGTTACACCAAGACCAATGTCTAATATTACAATTAAACTTGATAGTTTAGATTTAAGTGATTATAATAGAATGTCTTATGAAATATATATTGACTCAGTTGGATACCAAAATTTCTATTTCCACTTTTTATTTGGAAATGAAACAAACTTAACAAATCATGCTCCAAGTATCTATCCAAATCAATGGACTTATGTAACATTTGAATGCACAGATATTAAAAGAGACAAAATTGAAAAACTATCAATTACTCCATTTTTAATGGGTACACCACCTGAGGCATTACCAGATATTAAAGTATATGTAAGAAATATCAAAGCTGAAGTAGTTGATAAAGAATATGAAGAAGGATGGGATACTGAAAATAGAATAGCATATTCACACTGTGGGTATCTTCCTAACTTTGAAAAAACAGCTATAACTAATTATAAAGAATCAAATACATTTAAAGTAATTAACAAAAATACAAAACAAGAGTATGTTTTTGATATATTAGAAGAAAAATCTAGTTTACAAGATAAACCATATTATGTACTTGATTTTTCATCTATTAAAGACGAAGGTACTTACTATATAGAAATAGATAAAAGAGTTACTCAAGAATTTTCAATAAGTGAAAAATGTTATGATTCATCAATTTATAAGAGTATGAATTTCTTAAAATCATTACAATGTGGTGTTGAAGTAGAAGGTGTTCACAGTGCTTGTCACTTAAATTGTCAAAGTGTACATCCAATAACAAAACAAGCAGTACCAAATCATGGTGGTTGGCATGATGCAGGTGACGTATCTCAATTTGAAATATGTACAGCAGAAATGGCACAAGCAATATTAGATCTTGCAAGTAGCGTAAAAAATGATGAAACAATGTATGATAGATTACTTGAAGAAGCAAGAGTTGGATTAAACTGGCTTTTAAGAACTAGATTTGGTGATGGTCACAGAGCAATGGCTATAACATATAATATATGGCGTAAAAATGTTCTTGACCCAGATAATCTTACAGTTAAATATTGTAAATCAGAAGAAGGTTCATTTGAAAACTTTTTAGCAAGTGCAGCACTTGCAGTTGGCGCAAGATTATTTAAAGATAAAGATGAAATATTTAGTAATTGGTGCAAGCGTATTGCGATAGATGATTATAAACATGCAACAAGAGAATATGAAAATAAAATCTATACAGTTAGATGGGGAGAACCAATTGAATCACAAACAATGGGTACAAAAGCACTAGCCGCATGCGAACTTTATACAATTACAAATGATGAAACATATTTACAAGATGCATATCTTGCAACAAAAATTGTAATGGCTTGCCAAGAAAAAGAATTATCACCTATTAAAGGATTCTTCTATGAAGATACTAATCATAAATACATTCTTGCATATGAACATAGAGGACATGAACAAAGTCCAATTCAAGGTATTGCAAGACTATATGAATTAACAAATGATGAAAATATAAAAAATGAACTATATCAAAGTTTAGATTTATATAGAAGTTACATACTTGAATCAGTAAAATATACAGCTCCATATAACTTAATTCCTGGTCATATTTATCATTTAGATAAAATAAATATTGATCACTTTACACTTCGTCCAAGTGAGACAAAAGAATATGGACTTGATGTTTTAAGAAAACAAGTAGTAAAAGGAATTGATCTTGGAAACAATTGGTATTTAAGAATAATGCCAATATCAATAACAAGAAGAGGATTCCATGCAACACTTCTAAGTAAAACAAAAGCAGTATCAATGATCGCAAAAGTACTAAACGATCAAAAATTAAAACAAATTGTTGTTAATCAAATTGAATGGATTCTAGGAAAAAATCCATTCGCATCTAGCACAATGTATGGTGAAGGACACAACTATCATCCACTTTATGTTGCTTTTTCAAGACAAATGGTAGGAGCACTTCCTGTTGGTATTAAAACAAAAGATGAAGATGATCTTCCATACTGGCCAACAATTAACAACGCAGTATACAAAGAAATATGGGGTCATACAACAGGAAAATACTTGTGGATTCTTGCTGACATATTAGAGAAAGGAAATAACTAAAATGAATACAACTTGGAATTTAGATGTGATGTATAAAGGATATGATGATCCTAAATACATAAATGATATAAAAAAAGTAGAAGAAACTATAAAAAATATTAAAAATTTAGTTTTAGATGAAAATAATCCTGTTAAAACAATTGAAGCTTCAGTTACTTTAACAGAACAATTAAATATATTATTAATGGAGTTATTCACATATTCATCTTTAAAATCATCAACAAACGTTAATGATTTTGAAGCAATGACAGAAATGGGAAAACTTCAAATAATGTTACAAGAAACTGTCGAATCAGATGTTAAATTTCAAACATATTTAACAAAAATTGACCTAGATAGCCTTGCAAAAGAAAGTGAAGTTATTAAAACATACTTATTCTTACTAAAAAAACAACAAGAAGAAGCAACACACATGCTTTCTGAGAAGGAAGAAATTCTAGCATCAAAATTACAAATGGTTGGTTCTAATTCATGGAGTGATCTTCAATCACAACTTACATCAAACATTATGATTAAAGTTGAAGGATTTGATGAAGAAATGCCTCTTTCAGCTGTAAGAAGCTTAGCATATTCAGCAAATAAAGAAGAAAGAATAAATGCATATAATGCAGAAATAAATGCATATAAACAAATTGATTCAGCTGTTGCTATGGCACTTAACAATATTAAAAGAGAAGTAAACATTATGATGCCTCTTAGAGGATATGAAGATGCCTTATCAAAAACATTAAAACAATCAAATGTTTCTAAAGAAACACTTAATGCAATGATTGAAGCAATAAAAGATGAAAGAGAAAATTTCAGAAGATATTTCAAACTAAAAGCAAAAGCTTTAGGTTACAAAAAAGGGCTTCCTTTCTATGAAATATTTGCACCAATGGGAAGTATGACAAGAACTTATTCTATTGATGAAGCAAAAGATTTAATCTTAGATGTTTATAAATCATTCTCAAACGAACTTTATGAAATGGGAAAAACTGCATTTGAAAATAGATGGATTGATTTCTTGCCAAAAGAAGGAAAAGTAGGCGGAGCATTCTGTGCATCACTTGATAATCATCATGAAAGTAGAGTTTTAACAAACTTCACAGGTTCACTAGGTGATGTTCAAACACTAGCACATGAACTTGGACATGCATATCATGGACACGTAATTCATAATAATGCACCATTAAATAGAGACTATCCAATGCCACTTGCAGAAACAGCTTCAATTCTATGTCAAACATTAATGGCAAAGAAAATGATAAATGACATTACAGATCCAAACGAATTATTAACAGTAGTTGAACAATCACTTCAAGAAGATACACAATGCGTAATTGACATTTTATCAAGATTCATTTTTGAAAGTGATGTTTTATCAAAACCAATATCACAACCACTTTCAAGCAATGACTTATGCGAAATGATGCTAAATGCACAAGATGAAAGCTATGGTGATGGACTTGATAAAGATTATAGACATCCTTACATGTGGTTATGTAAGAGTCACTATTATAGCGCAGGACTTAATTTCTATAACTGGCCATATGCATTTGGGTTATTATATGCAAAAGGTTTATACAAAGAATATCTAAAAGATAAAGAACAATTTGTAAAAAATTATGATCAAATGTTAATGAACACAGGATGTATGAGTGTAGAAGATGTTGCTAAATCAATGAACATTGATGTAACAAAAAAAGACTTCTGGATTGAAAGTTTAAAATTCATTGAAGAAGATATTGATCTATTTGAAGAACTACTTAAAAAAACAAAAAATATCTAAAAGATGGCTGCCATAATAAGGCAGCCATTATTTAATCTATTGCAAAAAATACATAAAAATGTTATAATTTGTATAAAAGGAAAATTAGGTGAAAATATGAGTAAAAAAGATCAAAAATTTAATATGAATATTGATCCAGCCCTTCCAAATTGGTTTTGGCATACAGTAGAAAAAACAATAGCTTGGTTTATAACAGGACCATTTGGAACAAAATCAAAATTCAATTACATTAATTGTGAAGACCTGGAAGGCCCATATTTAGTATTTTCTAATCATGCAAGTTTCATAGATTTTGCGCATAATGTTTTAGCAATGAGAAAAGAAAAAAGTTGTTGGGTAGCATCAGTTGAAGAATTTGTTGGAATTCAAGGGTGGCTTTTTAGTAAAGCAAAAGTACTTCCAAAAAGAAAATTTACAAATGATTTACAACTTGTAAAAAAAGTAATCAATGCAACAAAAAGAGATAAACTATCAATGACAATTTATCCAGAAGCAAGATTCTCACTTGCAGGGATAAACGAAGACATTGGAACTGCTATTGGAAAACTTGCAAAAAAATGTGGTGTACCAGTTGTTGTAATGAATCAAAAAGGAAACTTCTTAAGATCTCCACAATGGAATAAACACCCATATAGAAAAGTTCCACAAGTTGTTGACTTTATTCAAGTAGTAAAAAAAGAAGAACTAGAAACTCTATCAGCAGAAGAAATTCAAGCAAGGGTAGAAAAAGCTTTTGTATACGATGATTATAAATACCAATTAGATAACAAAATTCAAATCAAATCAAAAAAACGTGCTCACAACATTCACAAAATTTTATACAAATGCCCAATTTGTGGTGATGAACATAGTATGGATTCAAAAAACACAAAACTATGGTGTAATAAATGTGGAGCAGTTTGGGAAATGGATTTCTATGGACAATTACATTGCCAAAATAAAAAAGAAACATTCACTCATGTTCCAGATTGGTATCGATATGAAAGAGAAGAAGCAAACAAAGAAGTTGAAAGCGGCACTTACTATGTAAAAGAAAGAGTACGTGTAGAACATCTTGTAAATGCAAAAGTTGGATTCAAAGTAGTTGGTGAAGTAGATATGATTCATGATAATGATGGATTTCATTTTGAAGGAACACTTAATGATGGAACCCCATTCACATTTACAAAAACTCCACAAACAACAAGATCAGTTCATATTGAATATGATTTCAAAGAACGTGGAGATGCACTTGATATAGTTTATAATGATGAAACATATTTTGTATTCCCATTAACAAACGCATCAAGTCTTACGAAATACAACTTCTCAACAGAAGCAATTTATTTTAAAAATCAAAAATAAAATAC
Source organism: Bacilli bacterium (assembly GCA_045612145.1). Taxonomy (GTDB): domain Bacteria; phylum Bacillota_I; class Bacilli_A; order ML615J-28; family CAG-313; genus CAG-313. Next base: position 6,515 of record JAZKYN010000087.1, on the reverse strand, counting down.
TATTTCTTTTGAAATAGTATTTTTATTTTTTAAATATAAGATTTACTAATTCTATCGGGAATATCCTTTTTTTCATAAATTTCGTTTGTTTTGCCAAGACAAATACCACAACAAGGAATAAATTCATCTGGTAAGTTTAATAATGATAAAAGTTCTTTATCAGTTGATAATGCGGCAGTTGCACCCCAAATATAACAAGAACCAATACCTAAAGATGTTGCAGCAAGCGCAATATTATGCGACATTATAGCCGCATTTGAGTACATTACGTTTTCCATTTGTGGTGGGAATTTTTTTGATGAAATTACAATTAACATAGGTGCACCATATAATGGATTTGCATTTGGATTTTTAAATTTACTTTGTACAATTTTCTCCAACTTTTCAAAAAAAGTTTTATCGGTAATAATACTTAAATGTAGTGTTTCATACTGCTTTAGTCCAACAGGTGATGCATCAGCTGCTTTTAAAATAAGTTTTAGTTCTTCATCTGTTATATTTTCTCCTGTATATGTTCTTACTGATTTTCTTTTAAATAATGTATCAATCATATAATTCCCTTTCTATAAATCTATATTTATCTCATATTTATCATTTATTAAAATATAATTAACATTATGCTCTTTAGCAAGTCTTAGATTTTTAATATTATCATCAATAATATTATTAATGTCACAGTCATCAAAAACTCTATTTTCGATACAAGATGAATATTTAACAATATCATCATAATGATTAATAATGTAATCTTTACTAAAAATTAAACATATATATTTTATATTATCAAGATATTTTTTATCAAAATCTTTCGCCCAATTAAAAGGAATATAACACCCTTCAACTATTAGATTTTGATTATTTTCAATTGCAGTTTTTATTATTTCACATACAATTGGCCATAGATATGATGTTAAATCTTCATCTGAACTTAGTGGTGTAAGGGAAGTGTTGTTACTTCTAATTAGTCCCATTTTTAAATGATCAATGGATAAATAAGGATAATGATATTTTTCAAGCAAATTTTGCGATAAATTAGTTTTACCTGTATGAGAAGATCCAGTAATTAAAATAATCATAAAATACATCCTTTCTTAAATTATTATATCATATAAATTAATAAAAAACAAAAAAAACATTAGAAAACTAATGTTTTAAATCCCATGTTTAATATGGTTTACAATATCTATTCCTTGTTTTAAACCTACAGGAAGGCCTCCACAAATTTTTTGCCAACAAGTTGTAAGATAGAAATTCTTAATACCTTTAATCTTATTTGTAATATTAAAATAATTAGCTTTATTAGTAATAGAAAACCCCATGTATGACCCATAATATGAATGATAATATTCATTATATGTAAGAGGAGTCCATACATCAACTATACTAATTTTACCATCTAATTTTGGATATTTATTAATTAAATGATTTTTTAATTCATTAGCAATATCATTTTTAACTTTTTTGTATTCTTCACTATTATTTTTCTTAAGTGATTCCCAGTATGTATAATCATTCATATTTTGAACAATAAATGCCTGATAAACTGTTTTAGGTTTATTTTCATACAAATATGAATAATCTTTCATCATAAGTCTATTTATTTTACTAGTGCCAATAGTAGTAGAAGGTATATCGAAAATAACAGTATCTTTTATACAATCAATATTTTTTTCAACTAAAAAAGCAACATGAAAACTAGAATGAATAGGATATCTTTCTTTATTTGTAAATTTCTTTTTAAGTTTATTTGGCATATAACTATTATCAATTAAGTTTTTAAATAAATAGTTCGGATCACCTGTATAAATAATATAATCACTTGTAATCATATCTTTTTTATTAATAACAATGCTATTTATTTTTTTATTAATGATATTAATATTTGTTACTTCACTTTTGAAGTGGATTTCACCACCAAGTGACAAATACTTATTAAAAATGTTATTGATAAATTCTTTTGTTCCAGCTTTATATATTTTACCATTTCCACTTGCAAAAGTTGCGTAAGCAAATATTAAAGCAAGACTTGAATATTCTTTTGGTAAATAATCTGTAAACATTTTCTTTAATAGAGGATGTTTAAATTTATTAGATAAATCAAGTAAAGATAAATTATGATATTTCATTAATATTTTAGGGTAACAGAAAGCTTTATTTGTAACATCAACAAAGAAATTTTGTTTTTGATTAATCTTAATCATACAGTTAACAGCATCAATAAATTTATTAATTTCTTTACTATCTTCTTTAGATAATGATAACATATCAAGTCTTAATTTTTCAGTATTTGTATATAAACTAATAGATTCATCATTATGAATTGATTTATAAAAGTAATCACATTGATGAAGATTACTTGTTTCATCAATTGCACCAATCTTTTTCCAAAGTTTAAAGTTTTTTGTAAACTGGTTTGTCCCAGTTAACCAGTGCATACAATTATCAATATAATAACCTTCTTTATTCCATCCTGTTGCACATCCACCAACAAAGTTGTTTTTTTCATAAATTACAACTTTATAACCTTTTAATAAACCATTAATACCAGCAGATAATCCAGTGATACCTGCTCCAACAATCACTATTTTTTTCAAAGAAATCACCATTTATATTATTAACAAAAATTACTAAACAATACAAAAAAGATGGAAAAAATCCCATCTTTTTATTCTAGTATATTTGTTGTAATAAAATCAACACCACAATCTACTAAATATTCACCTTTTTCTAAATCATTAACAGTCCATACATTTACAACTAAATTATGACTATGCATAAAATCAACTCTTTCTTTAGTAATCTCTGTATATAAAATATCTAAATCAAGATGTTTTTCAAGGCATTTGTTAATTTTATCCATATCCCAACTACTCATTAAATATTGTAGTTTTAAATTGCTATCAATATTTCTTAGAACTTCTAAATTTTCATAAATGAATGAAATAAAAATACATTTATCTAAATAATCATATGATTTAATGATATCAATTACTTTATAAATATTTTCTTCACTAAATAAAAATTTAAATTCAATTACACAAACTTTATTATATTTTTTACAACATTCAAGATAATCTTCAAGAAGAGGAACTCTTAAATGAGATCTTTTAATAGTATCGCCAACACCATATAATTCAACTTGTTTAATATCTTCATATGTGTTGTTTTCAACAATTAAATCAACACCACTTACTCGTTCTAAGTTACTATCATGTACAACAACAAATTTATTATCTAGTGTTGGATGAATGTCACATTCGATACCAAAGTATGAATGACAACCAGCACAAATAAAAGCTGCCATTGTATTTTCTTTTTCAAGACCACTTAAACCACGGTGTGCAATCATTAATGTATTTTTTTTGTTAATTTTAATAGTTTCCATATAAACCCTCATTTCTATGAAAAAATTATAACATATTATTCGTTATAATTCAATAATCTTGATAAGTCATAAAATTTATGTTATAATAAAAACCCAAATACATAATAATAATTAAAGAATCGAAGGAGGAAAATATATGAAACAAATTTTAGAAAGCCAATTTCAAGAAGAAGTTAAGGAACATCAAGGTTTAGTTCTTGTTGATTTTTTCACAGAATGGTGTGGATATTGTCATATGTTAACACCAGTTCTTGTAGAAATAGATAAAGAAATCGAAGAATTGAAAATAGTTAAAGTGGATGCTGAAGAATGTACATACATTACAGAAGAATATAATGTTGAGTTTTATCCACTTATGTTATTATTCAAAAATGGACAGTTAGTAGATCACATTGATGGATATGTACCAAAAGATGTAATAGTTAAAAAAGTTAAGGAGTATTTATAATGAAAGGTTTTAAATTAAATCCTAATCGTGATTTTGTAAATAGAATTATTGAAGGAATTTATAGAAAAGATGGTCACTGTCCTTGTAGAAAAGAGATAAGTGATGCAACACTTTGTCCTTGTGATGAATTCACAAAACAAGGAATTTGTAGATGTGCATTATTTATAAAAATTGAAGAAAATACAAATAATGAATCATCTGATAAAAAAGAAGATTAAAATATTACAATTTATTTAAAAAATATGATATAATATATAAGATAAAAAATATATTAATAGAGGTGTAAAAATGACCGATTTAGAAAGATTAGCAGAACTTATATTTCCAGATGTAACAGAAACTATTGAAGATTTAGAAGCAAGATATCCTCAACGTGACCTACCTGAAGGTGCAATTGTTGCAAGATTTGCGCCAAGTCCAACAGGATTCTTACATACAGGAAGCTTATTTGCAACTTTAATTGCTTGGAGATTCCCAACTCAATCAAATGGTGTATTCTTTACAAGACTTGAAGATACAGATACAAAACGTGAAATTGAAGGTTCTGGTGAAGAATTATTAAGACAACTTGAAGCATTTGGAATTGTTCCAAATGAAGGATATATGGGAACATACGAAAAAGGTAATTATGGACCATATAAACAATCAGATCGTGAAATGATCTATAGAACTGTAATCAAAGAATTAGTAAAAAGAAACTTAGCATATCCTTGTTTTTGTTCAAGTGAAGATTTAACAAATCTTCGTGCACACCAAGAACAAAACAAATTAAATCCAGGATACTATGGTGAATTTGCTAAATGTTCACGTCTTTCAGCCGCTGAAGCAATTGAAAAAATTGAAAATGGTGAACCATATGTAATGCGTTTTAGATCAAGTGGTAACTACCAAAATAAAGTTCAAATCACTGACTTAATTAGAGGTAACTTAGAACTTGCTCAAAACGATCAACATATCGTAATTTTAAAAAGCGATGGACTTCCAACATATCACTTTGCACACTTAGTAGATGACCATTTCATGAGAACAACTCACATTACTCGTGGTGAAGAATGGCTTCCAAGCTTACCAATTCACTACGAATTATTTGATACAGTTGGATGGAAAAAACCAAACTATGCACATTTACCAGTAATCATGAAACTAGATAATGGTAATAGAAGAAAACTTTCAAAAAGAAAAGACCCAGAAGCATCAGTTTCTTTCTTCCTTGAAAACGGATACCCAGTTGAAGGTGTTTTAGAATACTTAATCACAATTGCAAACTCTAACTTTGAAGAATGGCGTCTTCAAAACATGAACGCTAACGTTTATGATTTCAAATTAACATTTGATAAAATGAACTTAGATGGTGCTTTATTTGACCTTGCAAAAGTAGAAAACATTTGTAAAGAAAGATTATCAAGATTAAATAAAGAAGAATTCACTAAAAAAGCATATGACTTTGCAAAACAATATGATAATGAGTTAAAAGAATTAATTGAAAGAGATGTAGAATTCTTTAAATCAATCATTAACATTGAAAGAGAAAAAGAAAATCCAAGAAAAGACTACACAACTTTCAAACAAATTTATCCAATTATCAATTTCTTCTATAATGATTTATATGAAGAATTACTAGAAAAAGAAGAACTTCCATTTAACAAAGAAAGATTTGACAATGCTACAATTGCAAAAGTATTAAATGCTTTCAAAGCTAATATGGGACTACAGTACGATGAAGAAAATTGGTTCAACAATTTAAAACAAACAACTGAATCTGTAGGATTCTGTTCAAATGTAAAAGAATACAAAAAGAACAAAGAAGCATACCCAGGACATGTTGGTGACGTATCAGAAATGATTCGTATCGCAATTTCAACAAGAAAAAATACACCAAACCCTTATTATGCACTACAAATCTTAGGTGAAAAAGAAGTAGCTCGTCGTATCGATTTAGTTCTTGCAAAATTAAATTAATCAAAAAACTATCTATAAACAATGTTTATAGATAGTTTTTTACAAAGAGGAGAATATGAAAATACAAATAATAGGATATGCAGGAAGCGGAAAATCAACTCTTGCAAAAAAACTAGGGGAACATTATGAAATAAACTATCTGCATCTTGATAATACCCACTTTTACGGAAACTGGGAAGAAAGAACAGTAAAAGAACAAACAGAAATAGTAGATAAATTTCTTTTAGAAAATGAAAACTGGATAATAGATGGAAACTATTCAAAAGTATCACCAATTAGATTTGAAGAATCAGATATTACTATTTTCCTAAATTATAATAGATTTTATTGTTATAAAAAAGCAAGAAGAAGATACTTAGAAAATAAAAACCAAATAAGAGAAAGTTGTCCTTGTATAGAAAAATTTGATTTAAAATTTAAATACTGGATTATGTTTAAAAGTAGAACAAAACAAAGAAGAAAACAATATATAATTAACTTAAATAAAACAAAAGGAATAAAACTAATATTTAATAATGTCAATGAACTAAATATTTGGTTAAAAGAAAATAATATAAAATAGCGTAGAAAAAATCTACGTTATTTTTTGTATATCGAATTAAATAGTAAAAGTATCATTCATAAAATTTATAAGTTGTTTTATTAATGAACATTTTAGTAAAATAATATGCGCATAATCAAATAAAAAATAATATTTTACTTGCGTAAAGTCGGATCGTAGCC
>JAZKYN010000086.1:0-4733 GCA_045612145.1 Bacilli bacterium | reverse complement strand
CTTATTTTTTAAAGTTTTTAAATTTAGTTATAATGATTCAAAAAGTATGATGTATATAATGATTATTGTAATAACTTCATTTTTAACTGGATTTGGCTTGTTTGATAAAATTGGACAGTTTTCAGGAGCAGGAACTATAGTGCCTATAACAGGATTTGCAAATTCAATGACATCATCAGCTTTAGAAAGTAAAAGCGAAGGAATAATTTTGGGTATACTTACAAATATGTTTAAACTTGCAGGTGCTGTTATTGTTAGTGGTGTAGTTAGTGCTGTATTTTTTGGTACAATAATTTATTTGTTTAGGAGTTAATTATGAAGAACTTTGGTAATAGTGGTGAATTTAAGAATGTATATTTAAATTGTAGCGCAACTGTAAGTGGACCAAAAGAACTAGCAGGTCCAATAGGAAAGTATTTCGATAAAGGATTTGCAGATATCTATTGTGATAAAGAATCTTGGGAAGATGCTGAGGTAAATTTACAAAAAAATGCTATTGATATTTTAATTAGAAAAAGTGGTTTAAATGAAAATGATATCAACTGTATAATAGGAGGAGATCTAAATAATCAACTTGCGGCAACAAATTATTGTATAAGAAAATATGATGTTCCTTATTTAGGAGTATATTCAGCATGTTCAACATGTACGGAAAGTATGATAGTAGGTTCTTTTTTAGTTGATTCAGGTTTTGCTGAAAATGTAATAACAATTGCATCAAGTCATAATTCAACAAGTGAAAGACAGTTTAGATATCCAACTGAATATGGAGGACAAAAACCTTCATCAATGACTTCAACAGCAACAGGTGCTGGTGCTAGTTTACTAACTAAAAATGCATCAATCATTAAAGTAACACGATTTACAATTGGAAAAGTAGTAGATGTAAATTTAACAGATGTGCAAGATATGGGAAGAACCATGGCGCCTGCTGCCGCTGTAACACTAAGACAACATCTTGAAGACTTTAATATTAATGCAAGTGATTATGATTTAATATTAACAGGAGATTTATCAAAATATGGATCAGCAGTATTTTTAGATATTATGCATGAATTTGGTTATAGTTTAGCTAATATCTATGCAGATGCAGGTTTAATGTTATATGATTTAGAAAGACAAGATGTTTTTGCTGGTGGAAGTGGATGTGGTTGTATAAGTTTAGTTGGATTAAGTTATATAGTTGAAAGTTTAAAGAATGGTTCATTAAATAAAGTATTATTGATTGCAACAGGTGCTTTAATGAATCCTATTATGATTGCACAAGGTGAAAGTATACCTTGTATTGCACATGCAATCTGTTTAGAAAGGAGTTAGAAATGAATTATTTTTTAGCATTTATTATAGGAGGATTAATTTGTCTTATTGGACAAATTTTAATTGATGTTTGTAAATTATTACCTGTACATATTGTAGTTATATTTGTTGTTCTAGGTGCATTTTTAGAAGTGTTTAATATTTATGATATTTTAAATGATTTTGCAAGTGCTGGTTCTATGATTCCAATTTCTAGTTTCGGACACTCTTTAACTCATAGTGGAGTTGAAAATGCTCTTAAAACTAATTATTTAGGCTTATTTAGTGGAATATTTAATTCAACATCATCAGGTATTTCAATAGCAATATTTTTTGCATTTATTGTAGCTATTGTAACTAGACCAAGAGGTTAGAATGAATGAATATGTTAAAAAATTAAAAAAAGATTTAGGTTTTTCAAATTCGTTTGATTTAACTTTTAGAGAAGTTATAACAGATTATCATAAGTATCATGTAATATTCTTTAATTTTTTAATAAATAATAGTGCAATTGTAAAAATAATATATTCGTTAAATAACTATAATTCAAATGATGGTATAGAGCATTTGTCAAAAGTAATTTTAAATGAAGCTACATTTATATCAAATGATTATGAAGAAATTTATGATTCTATTTTGAATGGTAATGTTGTTATTTTTCTTGATAATGATAATTCTGCTTTAATAAGTGAAGTTAGAAATTATCCAACAAGATCTATAAGTGAACCTGATAGTGAAAAGGTTGTTCGTGGTAGTAAAGATGGTTTTACTGAAAACATCGCTATAAATATCGGTTTAATTAGAAGAAGAATAAAAACAGGTAAGTTAGTAGTAGAAAAATATACAATAGGAACAATGAGTAGAACACTTGTTTCTTTAGTTTATATCAAGGATTATGTTGATGAAAAAGCATTAAAATACGTTAAAGAAAGGTTGAATTTGGTTAAAGTTATCGAACTTACAATGAGTGATAAGGCGTTAGAAGAATTATTAATTCCTTCTAAACATAGTATTTATCCTTTAATAAAATATACCGAAAGACCTGATACATTTGCTACACACTTGTATCAAGGTATGTTTGGTATTTTAGTTGATACATCGCCTTCAGCAATGTTAGGACCCATTTCAATTTTTGATCATATGCAACATGCCGAAGAGTTTAGACAAACAAAGGTAGCAGGATCATATTTAAGAATCACAAGATTTATTGGCATTATTTTATCCTTTTTAATTGTACCTTTATGGTTTAGTTTAATAGATATTGATTTTTTCCATTTAAGTTATTTTGGCAAAATATTTGAAGTTGATATTGATAGGTTTTCAATATTGATTCAACTTTTATTAATGGAACTAGGTATTGAATTTATAAGGATGGCATCAATTCATACTCCAAATGCACTTTCAACATCTATGGGAATTATAGCTGGTGTAATAATTGGAGAAATGGCTATAAGTATGAATATTTTAACTGAACAAATAGTTCTTTTGGGAGCTTTATCAGCTATTGGATCTTATATTACACCTAGTTATGAACTAAGTTTGGCCAATAAAATAGTTAAACTTATCATAATATTATTAGTGTTTTTATTTAATGTATGGGGTCTTTTAGTAGGAATTTTATGCTTAACAATATATTTATTTAATTTAAAAAGTTTTACAAGAAGTTATTTGTATCCATTAATACCATTTAATAAAAAAGCACTCAAAAAACAAATATTTAGAAAAAGCTATAAATAAAATAATAATCTTAAATTCTTGCAAGAATTAATCTTTTTTAGTATAATTTTATTAATAAGAAAAAGGAGGATATTATGGCAAATATTAAATTTTTTGCACTAGGTGGACTAGGTGAAAACGGTAAAAACATGTATGTTGTTGAAGTTAATGAACGTATATTTGTTCTTGATGCTGGTTTAAAATATCCTGATATAGATATGTATGGTGTTGATGCTGTTATTGCGGATATATCATATTTAATTGAAAATAAAAATCGTATCGAAGGCGTATTTATATCTCATGGTCATGAAGACCATATAAGTGCTCTTCCTTATTTATTGAAGCAAATACCTTTAAGAGTATACGGTACGCATTTTACTATTTGTTTAATAGAAAATCTACTTGCTGATAATAAAATGGATAAAAAAGATTATAAATTATTCAGAATCAATGAAAATAAAATTTTGAAATTTGGAAATGTAAATGTATCTTTTTTTAATACTACACATAGTATTCCAGAATCTGTTGCAATATCTATTAATACAGAAGATGGATCTATTGTATATTGTACAGATTTTAACTTTTCACCTATTTATAACGGGAACTACCAAACATCATTCGATAAAATTACTGATTTAGGTAAGAAAAATGTACTTGCTTTGTTAACAGAAAGTATAGGTGCAGGAACTATTGATCGTATAAAAAACGATAGTTTCTTAGAACATAATTACAAAAATGTCTTAATAAACGCAAAAGGAAGAATAATCGTATCTGCTTTTTCAAGTGACTTAAGTAGAATACAAAAAATAGTCAACATGTCAGTCGAAAAAGGAAAGAAAATTGCTATCATCGGAAGAAAAGCCGAAAAAATAGTTGATGTAGCAATTAAATCTAACTATCTTAAGATTCCTGAAGGATATTTAGTTCCTTTAAAAGGAATGGTTGATAATACTGATCAAAATTTAGATAATAACCTTGTTGTAATTGTAACAGGTGTTAGACATGAACCTTACAATCTTCTTGTTAGAATGGCTGTTGGTGAAGATAACTTTATCAAAACTAGAGAAGAAGATAGTATTGTAATTATGTGCCCACCAGTTCCAGGAACTGAAAAGTATGCAATCAATGCTTTAAATTCATTATATCGTTATGATGCTAATGTTACAATTTTTGATAAAAAAATCCTAAGTAGTACTCATGCTGGTAGTGATGATCTTAAACTATTATATTCAATGTTAAAACCTAAATACATCATTCCAATTAAAGGTGAATATCGTCATATGTACGATCAATATTTGGTCGCAAAAAATGCTAACTATACTGACGAAAAGATATTCTTAATTGATAATGGTGTAGTTTTAAATTTTGAAAATGGTAATTACCAATCTGAAAGTTCAGTTCATGTTGGAGATACATTTGTTGACGGTTCTTTAGTAGGCCATGTAAATGAAACAATTATAAAAAATCGTGAAAACTTAGCAGAAGAAGGAGTAGTAATTTTTAATATTAATTACGATTCAAGACTAAGAAAAGCTTCTTTTGCAAATTTCATTACAAAAGGTTTTATTTCAAAAATTCCTTTAACTGAATTAGAAAAAAGTATTAATGATTTATCAACAAAAATTGCAAACAATAATTTAGTTAAAAAACAATTTGATTTAGCTAAAACTAAATCAACAATAGAAGAAGAAATATCAAAATTAATATTTAGATTTACAAGA
>JAZKYN010000085.1:0-2772 GCA_045612145.1 Bacilli bacterium | reverse complement strand
TATTCAGTTTTTATTAATACTTTATATACAAAAAAGTATTACCATTTATATGCTTTATAAGCATTAACTTTATATACTATATAAATGATATATTTTATTAGTAAAAATTTTAATAAAAAAATTATTAATTTTAACTGATTTTTATTGTCAATTTTCTTATTTGTCAAAACTAAAATTAGATTAATTTTATAAAAATTTTACTTACTTTTTTTAAATAATTTTGGAGGTAATAAATTGACCGATGTTGATATAAAAATAGAAAACATTGTAGCTTCTGCAAGCATTGGTAAAGACATTGTTCTTACTGAAGTGGCAAAAGCGTTAGAAGGTGTCGATTTTAACAGAGAACAGTTCCCAGGATTAGTATTTAAACTTCAAGATCCTAAAACTGCTGCTTTAATTTTTAGTTCCGGTAAACTTGTATGTACTGGCGCTAAATCAATCGATGATTCAAAATTAGCTATTAAAAAAACTGTCGACCTTATGAGAACTATTGATACTGAAATTCCTCATGAGTTTGATATTAAAATTCAAAACATTGTTGCTTCTGCAAATTTACAATCTACTTTAAATTTAGAAGCAGTTGCTTTGGAATTGGAAAACACTGAATACGAACCAGAACAATTCCCTGGTTTAGTATACCGTTTATCTGATCCTAAAGTTGTATTATTATTATTCGGTTCCGGAAAAGTTGTTTGTACTGGAGCTAAAACCAAAAAAGACGCTAGGTTAGGTGTAGAAAACGCAAAAGCTAGACTTAGCGAATTGGACTTAATATAATTGGTGATATTATTGATTAAACTTGTAGTATTTGACTTAGATAATGTTATTATTGATGGTGAGGGCATAGACGAGATTGGAAAATTAATTAATATTGAAGATCAAATTGCAGCAATCACCGAGCAGGCTATGCAAGGTGAAATTGACTTCGAAACATCCATTAAGAAAAGAGTAGGGCTTCTCAAAGGAGTTGCTACTGACGATATTAAAACATTAGCTAATGAAATGCCTCTAATGAAAGGAGCTAAAGAAACCGTTTCCGCATTAAAGGAAAATGGCTTTGAAGTAGCTATTATTAGCGGTAGTTTTGATATAATCGCCGATACTATTAAGGGAAAACTTGATGTGGATAACATATTCACAAATTCATTAGTTGAAGAAGACGGGATCTTGACTGGTGAAGTTACTGGACCATTAGTATCAGGTTCAAAATTAGATGTTCTATCCAAGCTCATTGAAGAGAAAGGTTATACATTAGATGAATGTGTTGCTGTTGGAGATGGAGCAAATGATATTTCCATGATTGAATCTGCTAAATACGGAATTGCTTTTAATGCAAAACCTGCTTTAAAGGAAAATGCAGACATTATTGTAGAAACCCGTGATTTAACTGACGTTTTAAATGTCATCATTAATTTAAACTCTGAAAACACTGAAGGAGATGCTGACGTGGATAAAGAAGTTGCTGTAGAAACTGAAGTAGTTGAAACTACTGACGTAGTTGTTGAAAACCAAGAAGAAGAACAAGTTGCAGATGCAACTGAAGAAGTAGTTGAAGAAATCGAAGAAACAGAAGAAGTTGTTGAAGAAGCTGAAGAAGAAGTGGCTGAAGAAGAAACTGCTGAGGAAGAAGCTGAAGAAGTGGAAGAGGAAGCAGTAGAAGAAGAAGTTGCTGAAGCTGAAGAGGAAGTTGCTGAAGAGGCTGAGGAAGAAGCTCCTGAAGAGGAAGAAGAAGTAGCTGAAGAAAAACCTGTTAAAGAAGCAAAACCTAAAAAATCCAAAAAGAAAAACGCTCTTCCAGAACCTGATTTTGATTTAGCTGACACCATTGAAGGTGTAAGAGCTCAAAAAGATGAAAGAGAAGAACGTATTGCTAAAGTTGCAGATGAAAGAGAAGCATTTAACAGGGAAGCTAAAGAACAACGTAAAATACGTGATGAATTAAATTCTGAATTAAAAGAAAACTTAGCTAAAGCTATTGAGTTCAGAGATCAACGTAATGAAATCAACAAGCAAGTTGAAGAAAACAAGAACGCACGTAATAAAGTCAATGACGAAATTAAAAGTCTTGAATGGTCTTCTGGTAAAAAAGATAAAATCAGGATTGAAGCTGAAATCAAAAAGATTGATAAAATTATCGAAACCAGAGTTTTAGACATCAAAAAGGAAAATCAACTTGTTAAAAATGCAAACGATTTAAGAAAAGAACTTGCAGAAATCAAAGAAGACGATAAAGTCAAAGAAGAAGCTGCTGAACTCAAGAAAAAATCTGAAGAATACCACGCTAAAGTAGTTGAACTTTCAGAACAAGCACAAGAAGCTCACGAACAAATGCTTTCTTACTTCAGAAAAACTGATGAAATCAGAACTGCTGCTGATGAAGCACACAAGTTATTCATCCAAGCAAGAAAAAATGCTTCTGCAAAACATGAAGAATTCAAAATGATTTTAAGTGAAATTCATGTTATCAACAAAAAGTTAGGAAGCAGTAAAAACAGAAAACGCAGATCTGATAAATCTAGTGGTTCTTCTAACAATAAGAAAAATCGTGAAGAAAAAGAAAGAGCTGAAAGTATCTTTGATAAATTCAAAAACGGTAAGAAATTATCTACCGAAGAGCTTTTACTCTTGCAAAAATACGATATTAATTAATTAAATTATTTTTAATTAATTTTTTCTTTTTTCTTTTAATTAGTTTTTTAATTTTTTATTTTATTTTTAGAATTTTTTTATCTTTTTTTATTTTATTATTATTTTATTATTATTTTATTA
>JAZKYN010000084.1:0-3795 GCA_045612145.1 Bacilli bacterium | reverse complement strand
AAAAAAATTAATTAAATTATTCTCATTATATAAAAATGTCATTAATTTTTTTGAATATAACTTTTCTACTTCATCAACTATTTCAATAGCTTGTTTATAAATTTCAAATAAATTACAATCTTTATAGTTAAATACATAATTTGTATTTTGTTTTAAACAATATGCTTTATTTATTAATTTACCATCATATTCAAACTTAATTTTTCTACATTGTTTTCTAGTATCACAAATGTAAACTATATTCATGTATTCATCATATTCAATTTGTTTTGTAATTTCGTCATTAATAGATGAGATAATAGTTTTTAATCTACCTTTATCGTTAAATCTGTATATATTATTTAAAGAGTCTTTTAATTCAATTATATCAATTGAATTAATTGTTAGTCTTAATCCAGTTCCACTTTCATCATAATAATACCTTGGATATGTTGTATCATCATTTGGATAATATTTTACAAACTTATGAATATTCCAATTTGAATCTATATATACATAATCGTCTTCAGTAAAACCTTCTAAATTAAAACTTGATTCATATCTAAATAAATGTTGTTCTATATTTAGTTTCCAACCATTTCCCATTCCAATAAGTCTACCATTAAAATCAGTAGATTTATAGTCTGAATTATATACTAACGAAGTACTGATTTCAAAACTATTCATTCCGGTTGATACAAGTGGATATTCAAATAATAAATTACCGTTATATATATTTACATTTGCTATCCCATCTGCACAATTATATGATTGATAAGAATGATTTACTTTATTCATTTTCATAAATTCATTCCCCTTCTATTTCCATTTTAATTCTTTTAATACTTTTTCAACTATGTCTGTATCTTTTAATAGTTTCATTTTATCTTTTGTTGTACATAAAACTTTTCTATTTCCTCTTCCACTGATAAATATTACATCATACGGATTTGATTCTAATATTGCTTTTTTAATTGCTTTTTCTCTATCTTCAACAATAGTAGATGGAATTTCATCTTCTAAATAACTTTGTAATTCTTGACAAATTTCTAATACACTTTCACTAGCATTATCGTTTTCTGTTAAATATGCATAATCTGCATATTTTTTCAATAGTTCCATTGCGTAAATTCTTGATGGTTTCACATAATCTAGGTATCTTTTTGATTTAAATCTTTCATCCCATGTTTTAAAGTTTGTTCCAAGAGATCCTGTTACTACTTTAATATTCCCAACAATATTTTTATCTTTTAATTCTTGTAAACATTCTAATGTTTTCCCTAAATGTGTATCGACTACAATTAATCTGTTATTTGCATTATAAGTAATTGAACGACCTGGAATTTTAATATTATAAATATATTTTTTAAACTTTTCAATATCTAAAACATCTAGTGCTTTTAATGTTGTTAACACACATAAAATATTCATTGCATTATATGATAATACTAATTTTGTATCGATTTCAATATTTTCATTCTCTAGATATAATTTTAGTTTTAATCCATTTAAGTCATTGTTCATTTCATATAATAGTGATGTAAATTGATTTTTATTTAAATTATATTTATCTGCTATATATTCATTTGTAAATGTGTATTTTTGATTATTATTTAAGTTAAGTAATTCACTAAATAATTCTTTACAATAGTTTTGAAAACCAATAACACATTTTGAATCTTCATTAATATTTTGAAAGAATGATTTTTTTAAATTTACATATTCCTCTTCTGTATAATGTTCTAAATTATGTAATGGATTTAAATTAGTTAATACCCTTACATCAAAATCAACATCTTTTAAAAATCCTTTTTCTAAAGTACTATCATTTACTTCTAAAACTAAATAATCAGCATTATATGCTTCTACTTCATTAATAATACTTAAAAGTGATGATTCATTTTTTACTGGAACTTCAAATGCTTCACCTTTTTTAATAAAGCTTGTTGGGCTATCAACTGTTGAACTACTATACAATACAGATTTATATCCTAAAAATTTTAAATATTCATGTATCATTACACAAGTTGATGTTTTTCCTCTGCTTCCTGTTACACCGATTATAACTAAGTCTTTATTATTATCCTTATTTGTGTTATGCATTTTTTTAATTAGTCTTACGTTTTTTAAATTTTTATCTAATAATTTATCCTTTAAATTTTTTAATTTTAAATGTTTCATTTTTATTCTCCCCCTATATTTTAATCTTCTGGTGTAGTTGATGGTGCAACAAAAGAAAGATTGACATATACTTTCTTTACAATTTCTCCTGTTGAGTGAGATCTTAAAACAAATTTATGATCATATTCATATGTTCCTGGATCGCTTATACCTGCTTTAGTATACACTAATAAAGATATATAATTTGATTCTGATAAAAATTGGAAATTATAGTTAAAGATATTATCATAAGATTTAGCCTTTTCTACAATTAAATCTTCATTCGTTGGAATAATAATTTCAACAGTTTGCCAATTATTATTAATGGATACTATTTCTGCGCTATGTTCTTCTATTGTATAATCTACATATTTTTCTATAATTTCCTTAGCCACTGTTTCACTTACTTCTTTTGCTAAAGCTTTTACAATTTCTGTTAGTGTTTCTGCTTCAAGTGGTGTTCCCTCTTGAATTAATCCTTCACTATCATCTCTAAAAAGATTACCTTTTATTTGTACAATTTCTCCTGTACCATCTCTTTGTACTTCATTGACTTGAAATACTTTTTTGTTTAAATTTTCTCCTTGTCTATTTTGAAAACTATTCATTTTCTTTTTCCCCCTTATTAAATATTTGTTTTATTATTTGGTTTGTACCAGTTGAACTGGTACCACTTACTATACCTATTAATAATGCTTCCCAAATACTATTTACATTAAATATTAATTCTTTGTTTGTTTTATATATTAATATTCCAAGTAGTCCTCCTATAATGGATACTATTATAGGTATATATTTGTATGTTTTTTCTTTAAATATTTTTTTGTAAACTTCACCAATTATATAGCAACATACTACTATTACTGGCACTAATGTTTCTTTCATTTAATCAGTCCTTTCTATACTTATAATCCATCTATTCGTTTTGATATATTTAGTACTGCTTCTTCTACTTTGGCTACTCTTTCAACAATGCTGTGATATCTTTCATCTACTTTGAATAGATTCTTTTCTACTCTATCTACACATGCTTTGATATAACCAATATCTGATAGAAAGATTCCTTCTGTTTTGGAATCTTTCTTTTCTTCTGTGATATTTGTTTTCTTCAAAGCAATGCTCGCAAAAAATATACTAGATAAAGTTCCAAGTATTCCTACAACTGATACGACTATTGTCAATGTTTCCATATTTTCACCCCCCTCACTTATATAACACGTAAAAAAAGTGAAAAATACAACCTAACTTTAAAAAAAATTAATTTTTTTTATTTTTTTTAATTTTTTACTTACTGCTTGTTGTGAAACACCTAACTTTTTGGCTACTTCTTTTTGGGTTAGTATTCTATTTTCTTCAATTAAATTGTTTAGAAATTCTAAATCTTTTGAAGAATATAGTATTTTAATATCCTTAATTTCTTTTTCTTTTATTAATTCTAATAATTCAGTATTTTCATCAACTAAGCTATTTAAGCTTATAATATCTTCATGTTTTTTCTTTCTAATAAAATCTATAACTTTGTTTTTACAAAGAAGATCAATATATTTTCTAAATTGATTTTCATTACAAAATATACAAATAAATAATTCTCGTAAAGCTTTCCTTCAATTTGACTTATCTTCATGTGGAATATCTGTCAAGTTTTTGATGAAATGC
>JAZKYN010000083.1:0-12272 GCA_045612145.1 Bacilli bacterium | reverse complement strand
CTAGATTATATTGAAAGTTTACATTATATAAATTTTAATGTTTTATTTGAATTTGAAACATCTATGAGTCATTTTGAAGAAGTAAAAATCAATCAATTATCAGAAATACAATTAGATGTAATTAGCTATGGTAATATAACTCAAAATATTCCAATTTATATATTTGAAAAAGTGTATGATTCAACAACCAAAAAATTTAGATTAGATAAAAAATTAGAGGGACAAATTACATATAATAATACAGCTCCATTTTATACTTTAATATTTGAACCAGGAACATATTATTTTGGTTATCATAATAATACAACTAATATTGAAGTTAATTTTGCATTAAGAAGAATGGTCAATTATGAAGTAAATATGCAAGGCACACTTGTAGCTGATCCTGCTGAAAATGAAGGTTATGTATTAGGTAGCGAAGTTTTATTCAATAATGGATTATGCGATGATTATACAATTACTGAAGGATTTACAAGAAGTGTCTATTTAATGGTTGAAGATAGACTTACTGATCCGATGTCAAGACTTGATTATCTTTGGTATTCAAGTGATGATGATATTGCAATAGTAACGGAGTATGGAACAGTACTTGGAATGTCTGTAGATGAAGATACAGATGTAACAATATACGCAATACTTAAAACTGATCCTAGTGTTATATATTACAAAACATTTACAATATTAGATGATACAAGTGAAAACCAAATAGAAATAGAATGTATTATGGATTATTCATATAATCATCAAAATGGAGCATATCAATTAGAATTAGATAGTACAAATTCACCATTTCCATTAATACAATATTATACATGGAACATAGTAAATTATGGAGATGAAACAGTAGAAATGGATCGATGGGGTATAATAACATCATCTGGTATAACAGAAGTATTACTAGTTGGAACGTATTCTCTAAACAATAGAGTGCGAATATTAATATTTTTAAATATATATTAAAAAGTCCTTTAAAACTGACTATTTTAGTTGATTTTAAATTATATATAGGTTTGAATGTACTATATAAAAAAATTCAAAAATGATATAATATATATGGTGATTATATGAAAGATAAAGAATTTTTAGGAAAGGGTGGTGTTTTAAAATTAATTATAAAACTATCGATTCCTACAATAATAGCTCAAATAGTAAATTTATTATACAATATAATTGATAGAATATATATTGGACATATGGAAAACATAGGTAGTATTGCTTTAACTGGTGTTGGTGTATGTATGCCGGTAATAATTGTTATATCTGCTTTTGCGGCACTTGTTGGTTATGGTGCTGCTCCAAAAGCAAGTATTTATCTTGGGAAAAAAGATGATGATAAAGCAGAAGTTATTATAGGAAATAGCTTTAGTCTATTAATTATTATTGGAATTTTATTAACAATTATTACATTAATATTTTCAAAAGACTTATTATTTATTTTTGGTGCTAGTAATACTACAATATTGTATGCAAATAACTATATGAAAATATATGCACTTGGTACAATCTTTGTTCTAATAAGTATAGGTATGAATTCATTTATATCTGCACAAGGTTTTACAAAAGTAAGTATGTTATCTGTTTTAATAGGTGCAGTTTTGAATTGTATATTAGACCCAATATTTATATTTGGATTTAACTTAAATGTAGAAGGTGCAGCTATAGCAACTATCATTTCACAAGCATCATCATCTATTTTTGTTATAACATTTTTAACTAGTAAAAAGCCTATTATAAGATTAAAGTTAAAGAATCTAAAACTAGATTTAAAATTAATACTTCCTTGTCTTGCCCTTGGTTTATCGCCATTTGTAATGCAATTTACTGAAGCAGTAATAATGGTCTGTTTTAATTCATCTTTAAAGAAATATGGTGGTGATATTGCGGTTGGATCAATGACGATATTATCAAGTTTGATGCAGTTTTCAATGTTGCCATTAATGGGTTTATCACAAGGGGCACAGCCTGTAACAAGTTATAATTTTGGCGCAAAAAATCCTGATAGAGTAAAGAAATCGTTTAAATATTTGTTAATAATATCAGTAAGTTATTCATTTATTTTCTGGATTTTCTTAATGCTTTTACCAAATTCTTTTGCAAGTATGATTGTAAATGATAGCAGTTATATTGAATATACTGCTTGGGCAATAAGAATTTATTTTGCTGTTTCATGTATATTTGGTATTCAAATTGCATGTCAACAAACATTTATAGCAATTGGAAATGCACCAGTTTCATTGTTTCTTGCAATACTAAGAAAGCTTATTTTATTGATACCACTTATTTATATACTACCATTAATTTTTACTGATAAAGTAATGGCAGTATATCTTGCAGAACCAATTGCGGACTTTGTTGCAGTAAGTGTAACATCAATAACTTTTTATAAAGTTTTTAGGAAAAGTGTTGAAGAATTAGAAATTATATAGGAAAAATTCAATGAACAATAATAAAAAAATATATTATGCATATAATAAAATATAGATAAAAATTCCAATGACTTGACTAATTTTAATAAATGTGATAATATATATACAGCTAAATATCGTAAAACAAGGTGAGCTAAAAAACAGCTCACCATTTTTACTGGAGGAATGTATGAGTGAATATTTAAATAAAATAAAAGAATTATCTATTCCAGTTGTTGAATTAAAAAACTTAGAACTAGTTGAAGTTGTATTAAGAAAAGAATTTGGAGTAAATGTTATTAGTATTGTAATAGATAACCCTGAAACATTTACAATGGATATAGATGAAGTAGCAGAAATCAATTCAGAAATTTTAGATCTTGTTAATGACTTTATTCCAGATGGATACTATTTAGAAGTAACCACACCTGGGATTGAAAGAGAATTAAAAACTGAAAAAGATTTCAATCGTGCTATTGATAAATACATATATATTAAAACTTATCAAAAAATAGATAGCGCCTTTGGCTTAAAAGAAATAAATGGATATTTAAAAGAAGTGTTAGATGAAGAATATGTAGTTGAAGTATTACATATGGGAAGAAGAAAAGTAGTAAATATACAAAAATCAGCAGTTGCAAAAATTAGACTTGCTGTTAAATTTTAGGAGGAATTAGAAAAAAATGATTAGTAAAGGATTTTATGAACAATTAGAAACAATCGCTGCAGAAAGACATATTGAAATTGAAGACGTTTTAGCAGCTGTAAAAGTAGCACTTATTAAAGCATGTCAATTAGAAGGATGCACAGGTGCAATCGATGTAGAATTTAACCATGAGCAAAAAAACATCAGAATTTATGAATCTTTCGTGGTAGTTGATGAAATTGATCCAGAAGGACCAGAAGGCCAAATCTTACTTGAACAAGCAAAAGAAATTCGTGCAAGAGTAAGAGTTGGTTCAGAATTTAGACATGAAGTTAAATTTACTCAAATTGGTAGAAAAGGTGCAACACGCTTCAAACAAATCTTTATCCAAGGATTAAAAGAACTTGGTGGTAAACGTGCATATGAATACTTCAAAGAAAAAGAAGGCGAAGTTGTTTCTGCACATATCATTAAGAAAACTGATTCAGTACTTGGATTAAATATTGGTCTTGATGTTATTACATTTATGCCAATTGAAGAAGTATTACCAGGTGAAAAATGTGAAGTTGGTATGAATATTAAAGTATGTATCACAAAAGTAGAAGAAACTGGTAAAGGTCCAAAAGTATTTGTATCTCGTTCAAATAAAGACTTAATCAAACGTTTATTTGAAATGTATATTCCTGAAGTTGCAAGCGGTGTAATTGAAGTTATGGCAATTGCTAGAGAACCAGGAAGCAGAACTAAAGTTGCTGTTAAGAGTAACAATATCAATGTTGATGCAAAAGGTTCATGTGTTGGTATGCAAGGTCAACGTGTTAGACAAATTAATGAAGCACTTGCTGGTGAAAGAATCGATATCTTTAACTGGAGTGAAAACCCAATTATCTTAATTGCAGAAGCATTAACTCCTGCAAGAGTAATTAGTGTACTAGCTGACCCTGAAACTAAAAAATCAACAGTTATCGTACCAGATGATCAATTCTCACTTGCTATTGGTAAAGGTGGACAAAACGTACGTCTTGCTTCCCTTACAACTGGTTGGAAAATAGATATCAAAGATGAAACTGCCGCATATCGTGAAGAAATAAGCTTCAAACCTAACGTATACGGTTACTAAGAGGTGAATTATGAGTGGTAATATGAAACCTAAAAAAGTACCACTTCGAAAATGCGTAATTACAAATGAACAATATCCAAAAATGGAAATGTTTAGAATTGTAAGAACACCAGAAAATGAAGTAGTCATTGACCTAACTGGAAAAGTTAGAGGACATGGTGCTTATGTTTGTAAGAAAAAAAGTGTAATTCAAATGGCTAAGAAAAAACAAACTTTAAATCGTCATTTAGAAGTTGAAGTTCCAGATCATATTTATGAAGAACTTCTAGCACTAGTAGAAGAGGGAAAATAAATTGAATAAAGTATTAAATTTACTTGGAATTGCAAGAAGAGCAGGAAAACTTGTAATGGGAACAGATTCTATTATAAAAGTTTTACCTAGCAAAAAAATAAAATTAATATTCATTGCTAAAGATGCTTCACTTGCAACAATAGATAAAATTGATAAGAAAGCATATTTCTATCAAGTACCAGTTGTAAATAAATTTACAACAGAAGAACTTTCAAAAGCTTTAGGCGTAGGAAGTATTAAAATCATTGGTATTGCTGATGATGGATTTGCCAAAAGCATGAAAGAAGAAATTGAAAGAGGTGACTTATATGAAGGTTAAAGATTTAGCAGAAAATCTAAAGACAAGTACGTCAGAATTAATAAATAATTTATCAAATGTAATTTTTACTGAAAAAATTACAGAAGATTATGAAGTTTCTAAAGATATGGAAAAGAAACTTGCAAAAATGTATGGTGTTCCTTATCCATTCAAAGCAGCAAAACCAAAACCTGCTCCAAAACCTGCTGTTAAAATTGGTTCAAAAAGACCTGATGAAGTAAAAGAAACAAAACCAGTTCAAAAACAAGAACCTAAAAAAGAAGTTAAACCACAAGCAGAAGTTAAAAAAGAAACAAAACCAGTTCAAAAACAAGAACCTAAAAAAGATAATAAACCACAACAAAAGGTTGAACCTAAAAAAGAAGTAAAACCAGTGGTAAAAGAAGAACCTAAAAAAGAAACAAAACCTGTTGTTGAAACTCCTAAAAAAGTAGTTGTTAAACCAACTTATGAAGAAGAAATAGTAGTTCCAAGAGTAGACGAAAAACTTCTTGAAAAATATGGAGACTATTTAGAAGAAGACGAATATAACTTAACACGTGAAACAAGAGGAGCTCGTGCTAAAAAACAAACAAGTGAAACAAATATTCCTCAAAAGAAGAAAAATAGTAACAAAAATAAAAACAACAATAACAAAAAAGAAAAACGTACATCAAATATTCCAACAACTACTGAACAAGAAGAAAACGTATTATACTATGAAAATGGTATGAGCGTTATGGAAATAGCAGAAGTTCTTGGTGTAAGTACAACTGAACTTGTTAAAAAATTATTCGTTTCAATGGGTATTATGGCTAATGCTACTCAAGCACTAGATAGAGATACAGCTGAGTTAATTGCAATTGAATATGACTTCGAATTAAAAGATAAGAAAATCACTGATATGACAAGATTTGATGAAGTGGAAGTTGAAGATAAAGAAGAAGACTTAGTAGGTCGTCCTGCTATCGTTACAATCATGGGTCACGTTGACCATGGTAAAACTACTTTACTTGATACTATTCGTTCAAGCCATGTTGTTACAGGTGAAGCTGGTGGTATCACACAACATATTGGTGCTTACCAAGTTGAAAAAAGCGGTAAAACTATTACATTCATCGATACTCCAGGGCATGCTGCATTCACAGAAATGAGAGCACGTGGAGCACAAATCACTGATATCGTAATCTTAGTTGTTGCTTCAGATGATGGTGTAATGCCTCAAACAAAAGAAGCTATCGAACATGCTCAAGCAGCTGGTGTTCCAATCATTGTTGCTATCAACAAAATGGATAAACCAAGTGCTAACCCAGATAGAATCAAAACTGAACTTACAGAATATAACCTAATTGCAGAAGATTGGGGTGGAGATACAATTTTCGTTCCAATTTCAGCTTTAACTGGTAAAGGCGTTGATGAACTATTAGAAATGGTTATCTTAGTAAGTGACTTAAAAGATTACAAAGCAAATCCAAACCGTCTTGGTATGGGTACTGTAGTTGAAGCTAAACTTGATAAAGGTCGTGGACCAGTTGCTACACTTCTTGTACAAAATGGTACAATTAAAGTTGGTGACGTAATCGTTGTGGGTAATACATATGGTAAAATTAGATCAATGGAAGATGAACTTGGTCGTCCAGTAGCAGTTGCAGGCCCTTCAAAACCAGTATCAGTAACAGGTCTTGTAGAAGTTCCATTTGCTGGTGAAAAATTCATGGCTTTAAATGATGAAAGAAAAGCAAGAGAAATTGCTGAAGTTCGTGCACAAAATAAATTCAACGAAGAAAAAGGTGTTGGAAAACCTACATCACTTAACGATTTATTTAACAGCGCAGATAGCGACAAAACACTTAACCTAATCATTAAATGTGATGTTCAAGGTTCAATTGAAGCAATCAAAGGATTACTTGAAAAAATCAACATTGAAGGAACAAACATCAATATCATTGGTGCACGTGTAGGTGGTATTACAGATAATGACGTAATTCTTGCTGTTGCATCACATGCAATTATTGTTGGATTTAACGTAAGACCAACTGCTCAAGTAACTGATTACGCAAAACAACAAGGTGTTGAAATCAGATTATATAGCATTATCTATAAACTTCAAGAAGATATCGAAAAGGCTGTTAAAGGTTTACTTGACCCTGTATTTGAAGAAAAAATCACAGGACAAGCTGAAGTTAGAGAAACATTCAAAGTTAGTAAAATTGGTACAATCGCAGGTAGTTATGTTACAAGTGGATCTATTGTTAGAAATGGTTCTGTAAGATTAATCAGAGATAGTATCGTAATTTATACAGGTTCTATGGCTGGTCTTCGTCGTTTCAAAGATGACGTTAAAGAAGTAAAAGCAGGTTATGAATGTGGTATTACAATCGCAAACTACAACGATATTAAAGTTGGCGATATCATTGAATGCTTCGTAATGGAAGAAACAGAAAGAGAGTAATATAATGGCATATCGTGTTGAAAGAGTAGAAAAAATTATTGAAAGAGAACTTGCAAGTATTTTATTTGATAGTTCAAATAATAAATTAAAATTCGTTTCAATCACAAAAGTAGCATTAACAAGTGACTTATCACTTGCAACAGTATATTATACAGTTCTAGGAAACGAAGGAGAAATCGAATCAACAAAAGAAGACCTTGAAAAATCAAAAGGTTACTTAAGAAGTTCTCTTGCAAAAAAACTAGATTTAAGAAAAACACCAGACTTAAGATTCAAATATGATGAATCTTTAGCTTATGGTAATAGAATTACTCAAATCTTAGATAACTTAAAAAAATAAAAAAATCCCCTATTAAAATAGGGGGATTTTACTAATATGGATGGTGAAACATGTTAGATAACAACTTAAAAGAATACATAAAAAATAAACTATCTTTAGTACCTAAAAAACCAGGTTGCTATCAAATGTACAACAAAGATGGCGAAATCATCTATGTTGGAAAAGCAAAAATCCTTCAAAACAGACTAAAGAGTTACTTTACAGGAAGCCATGACGCCAAAACAACAAGAATGTTACAAGACGTTGTAAACTTTGAATATATAATAACTCATTCAGAACTTGAAGCATTTTTACTAGAAGCAAACTTCATTAAAAAGAATAGACCAAAATACAATATTCTTTTAATGGATGATAAAACATATCCATATATAGTATTAACTGATGAAGAAAATCCAAGACTTCTTTATACAAGAGATATAAAAAAAGAATTCAAAAAGAAAAATAAATATGTATTTGGGCCATATCCAAACCCAAAAGCATGTAAAGATATTGTAGAAGTAATAAAAAAAGCATACCCATTTAGAAAATGTAACAACATTCCGAAAAAGAAATGCTTGTATGCACATCTTGGACAATGTCTTGCTCCATGCGAAAACAACATAAAAAGAGAAGATTACGAAGAATACATAAAAAGTACTGTAAGATTCTTAAATGGAAATGATACAGATTTAGTAAACAGAATCACAGAATTAATGAATCAAGCATCTATTGATATGAGATTTGAAGAAGCAATCGAATATAGAGATTTATTAACATCAATTGATACAATCATTGAAAAACAAACAATGGAAGTTAGTGATAACATTCCAAGGGATATATTCGGATATTTTGCAAAAGATGGAACAATTTCAATTCAAGTACTACATATGAGAATGGGTAAAATCATCGAAAGAAGTGGAGATATATTTGATTTAGTTGAAGATGTTGATGATGCGGTATTATCATATATATATCAATTCTATGATAATGGTTCAAACATCATGCCAAAAGAAATTATTATACCTTATTTAGAATCATCTCAAATATTAGAAGAACTTCTAAATATCAAATTAACAACACCTGTTAAAGGTATAAAAAAACAACTTCTTGACAATGTTATGAATAATGCAAAAAACAACATTGAAACATTAAAGAAAATGAGACTAATCGAAATATCAAAAACAATGACTCCACTAGAAGAATTATCAAAATTACTAAATATCAAATATCCAAAAACAATTGAATTATTTGATAACTCAAATATTCAAGGTGCAAGCGCAGTAAGCGCAATGGTAAAATATATTGATGGAAAACCATCACCAAAAGACTATCGTAAATATAAAGTAAAAACAGTTACTGGACCAGATGACTACCATACAATGATGGAAGTAATAGAAAGAAGATATAAACGACTTCTAATAGAAAAATCAAAATTCCCATCATTAATAATAGTCGATGGTGGTAAAACACAAATCAAAGCATGTCTTGAAGTATTAAACAAACTAGGAATAAAAAACGATATAGATGTAATTGGTTTATTAAAAGACGATAGACATAAAACAAGAGCTATTATGAAAGATAATTTTGAAGAAGTATTAATAGATAAAAAAAGTGATTTATTTTTACTACTAGAATCAATGCAAGATGAAGTACATAGATTTGCAATAACATTCTTCAAAAAAACACATTCAAAAAACACATTAACATCAGTACTAGATGATATTGAAGGACTTGGTACAAGAAGGAAAAAAGTACTTCTTGAAAACTTTGAGACAATTTACGATATTAAAAACACAACACATGAAAAACTAAAATCACTTGGTATTCCAATTAAGGTTGCGGAAAACATTTTAAACAAGTTAAATGAAGAAAGTAACCAATAATTAAAAAATAGCATAAACTACATATGAAAGTGTGTGAGTGTAATGCCATTTAAAAAATTTCTAACTTTAAGAGAAAGAGAAGTTTTTGATCTACTTGTAAAAAACTATGATACTGAAGAAATTGCAATAAAATTAAATATTAGCAGTAAAACAGTAAGAAATCATATATCAAACGTAATTCAAAAACTTGGAGTAAAAGGAAGAAGCCAAGCAATTCTAGAGTTAATAAAAATGAATGAAATAAAAATTTAGAAAGGAGTGAAATGATGAAACTAGTATATGGTACTATTAGAGGATTTAGTGATGAAACAAGAATTTTTGAAATCTTACAAAACAATAAAGTAGAAATGTATTATCTAACAAGAAGCCAATATAAAAAATTCAAACCATATATTGATGAAGGACTAGTTGTTCATTTCACTTGTAAAGATACAAAAACAAAACAATCTGGTTACATGGTATATGAAGTAGTAAGTTTTATCAAAATGTTAAGACACCTTCCAAGAAAAACAATAACATACTATGATTTATCAACAATAAAACAAGGTGTAAAAAACATTTTAAATAGAGATGGGTATAGATTATTTCTAGACTTAGAATTTACAATGCCTCCTCATGGATATGTACATGGTGGTGGTTTTGTTTCTGAAATAATTCAATACGGAATTTATTTAGAAGATGATGAAGGAAATTTAGTTACAACAGACTGGGGTATGGTTAAACCAAAACATACAATTGGTATAAATTCAAGAACAGCAGAGTTCTTAAATACAACAGAAGATAAGATAAAGAATGCCCCTTCGTGTTATAAATTCTACAATAAACTAAAAGACATTGTTTCTTTATATCAACCTACAATATACGTATGGGGAAGAAACGATATTATTATGCTAGATGCATTTTATGAAATGAACAAATTAAATAAAATAGCAGATAGAAAAAAATTCATCAATCTAATGCAAGTAATAAAAAACTACTACGGAATAAAAACAGATATTGGTTTATTTAATGCATATGAACTGTTCAATTCAAAAGCTCCCCTTGAACAAGAACACAATGCATTAACAGATGCCTTAGTAACATCAGAAGTATTTCATCTATTTTTAGAAGAATTAAATAAAGAATAAAAGTGTTAGTTCAAATGAACTAACACTTTTTAGTCTTTATTTATAATATTAATTATAGGAACAATCAAAGGTCTTCTATCAGTTCTTTGATAGATATATTGATTTAGTCCTACAACGAGTTGTTTTTCAATAGCTTTAGTATTTATACCTTTAGTTGATTTTAAAGTATTATTAAAAATATCTAATGCTTTTTGTCTAATACTATTTTCAAGATCTTTTGAAATATTAAAATCAGCAAAGCCTTTTGAAGAAATAAGTAAGTTTCCAATTAGACGTTTATTTTTAGTAATAGTAAATGTAAGAGTAAGAAGACCTTCGTCTGCCATTTTCTTTCTTTCTTTAAGAGTATTACTATCAACATCACTTAAAGATAAGTCTAAGTATACATCTTCAGTTGGAACTTTATTTTGTAATACTTTTGCGCCTTTTTCATTAATAGATAATACATCACCTGGGTTTAAAACAAAGGTGTTTTCTTTTTTAATTCCAAGTTCTGTAGCAATTCTTGCATGTTCTTTTAACATTAAGTATTCACCATGAACTGGCATAAAGTATTTAGGTTGCATGAATGATAACATCATTCTAATTTCATTTTGAGAAGCATGTCCTGTAGTATGTGTATCTGTAAGAGGACTGTTTTGAATAACATGTGCTCCTGCATGTACTAAGTTATTGATATTTCTATTAATGAAGAATTCATTACCAGGAATTGCTTTTGATGAATAAATTACTGTGTCATTTGGAAGTAATTTAATTTGTTTATGTGTACCATTAGCAATTCTAGATAGAGCTGCAAGTGGTTCACCTTGTGAACCGGTACATAAAATTGTAACATTATCAGTATCTTGTTTATTTAATTCTTTAGAATTTAATACCCAACCTTTTGGATAATTTATGTATTTTAGTTTGTTTGCAATTTTAATTGTTTTGTCCATGCTATGTCCAAATACAATAACTTTTCTTCCTGTTGCAATAGATGCTTCAATTATTTGTTGAACCCTAAATACATTTGATGCGAATGCCGCAACAATAATTCTACCTTCAATATGAGAGAACATATTCATTAATGATTCTCCAACTTTCTTTTCACTTATTGAAAATTGAGGTATATCAGCATTTGTACTATCGGCAAGTAAACATAAAACTCCTGCTTTACCAAGAGCAGTCATTTTATAATAATCAGGTTTTTCACCGATAGGGTTAAAATCAAATTTAAAGTCACCAGTGTTTACAACATAACCAAGTCTTGTTTTAATAGCAATCCCAAATGAATCAGGAATACTGTGATTTGTTCTAAAGAATGAAACTTCAAAATTTTTATACTTATAAACTGAATTATCTGAATAATTTTCCATTGTGTATTTTATATCTGGAAATTCAGACATTTTGTTTTCGATAATTCCACATGCGATTCCACTTGCGTAAATCTTTGGAATTTCTACTTGTTTTAATAAAAATGGTAAAGCACCAATATGGTCTTCATGTCCGTGTGTTATAAATAAACCAACAATCTTTTTCTCATTATTCTTTAAATGAGTAAAATCAGGGATTATATAGTTTACACCATGTATGTTTTCGTCCGCAAACAATACTCCGGCATCCATGACAACAATTTCATTGCCACTTTCAACAACATACATATTCATACCAACAACACCTAAACCACCAAGAGAATAAATTTTAATATCATTATTTGGTCGTTTACCATTTCTTTTGGTATTATTATTTTT
>JAZKYN010000082.1:0-24171 GCA_045612145.1 Bacilli bacterium | reverse complement strand
ATTTCATATTTTTGTTCTTTAGACCATTCTCTATTTTTTCTACCTTGTGGTCTTGCCATATTATCATCTCCTTTATTTTATTATAACATAATAAAAAACGTAAACACGTTTTTTTGTGTCTACGTTTATTTTACCATTTCACTATTAAATAGTGTAGTTTTTTTCTAATCTCTATTTCTTGATACTATTATTAAAATTAATCTTAAAATTTCTATAAACAAATAAATAACATTTAGTGTTATTGCATACGCTCCATACCATTCAAGATCAGCATCAACACCACATTGTACCATTCTATCAGCGTTAGCAATACTTGCAATTAAGTACATTGAAGCAATTAAACACATAAAAACAGATAATAATAAATATAATGGCGAAGAATAAAACATTTGAAGTATATTTTGTCCACCAGTAAATGATAAAATTAAGCCCGTTACCATCATAACTATAAAAGCAATTAAGGTGCCAACTGATGCACAAATTAAAAATGTATAAAATCTTCTTCCAACTTTGATATAACCTCTTGAATATAGAATTAAACCAACTATGAATACACATATTGTGATAATTAGAGCAAATCCAGCAATAAATAATCCTTGATTTGGAAGAGCTATTTCTAATACTCCGCATAAAACACCAATTGTTAAACCTTCACTAATAGCATAAGGTATTGAAAGAAATTTTGCTTTAATTGGAGAAAAACACATTATAATTTGAACTACAACAGTAAAAATTATAGATACAGGATATAGAAGAAATGGTAAAAATCCATTATTTAAAATTATACCTATCATTATTAACGAAGTAACTAAAGTTATAGATAGTAGCAATAATGTTTTCTTGCCTATTCCTTCTACTGTTGCCGTATTATATGTACTTCCATCATAATATTTACTTGCTTGTTTAAAAGCAAAATTGTTACCAAAATTCATAAAAGCCTCCTATAAAAGTGTTGTATCGTCGTCAACTAAATCGCCAAATGCTTCAAGTTTAATTAAATTAGCATATTGTTTTTTATTAATACTTGTTCTTAATTCAAAATCTTTCTTAGACGAGAAAGGACGTTGATTTCGCGCCTCAACAATTGATTTAGCTACAGTTTCTCCTAATGAATCAACAGCAACAAATGGTAAATACAATGATTTCCTATCTTCTGAAATTACAAGATTAGTTGCATCAGAAATATTTATATCAATTTGTTTAAATGTATATCCTCTTAAAGTCATTTCAAGAGCAATTTTTAATTCATCTAAAAGATCAAGTTCTTTATTTGTAACATCTTCTCTTTTTTGGATTTTATTTTCAATTTCAATAATTCTATTTCTAATTGCATTTTTACCAGCTGCAAATGCTTCTGCGTCAAATTCTTTAGCACGTTTTGAGAAATACGCTGCATAATAATAGATTGGTTTATAAACTTTAAACCATGCAATTCTTAGAGCCATAATAACATATGCTGTAGCATGTGCTTTAGGGAAAAGATATTTGATTTTTTTACATGAAGTAATAAACCATTCAGGAATATTATGTTGTAACAATAATTCTTCTTGATCAACAGATAATCCTTTTCCTTTTCTAACAGCTTCCATTATTTTAAATGATGGAGCAGCCGGAACACCTTTTTCAATTAAATAAATCATGATATCATCACGACATCCTATTACTTCATTAAAAGCAATTTTTGGATAATTAGGATTTACACCTTTTACTAAATCTTCAGCATTTTTCATCCAAACATCTGTACCATGAGAAAGTCCAGATACTTTAATGATTTGTGCAATTGAATCAGGTTTAATAGTTTCAAGCATTCCTCTTACAAATTGTGTACCGAATTCAGGAACACCAATTGTACCACTAGATAATTTATCTTCATCTTCACCATTTAATTTTAAGGATTCTTTTGAACTAAATAGCGATATTACACCTTCATCATAATAAGGAATTTCTTCTACTGTGCTAAAATCAAATTCATCTTGATTTTCATGTACTTTATCCATTAAAAATTTAACAACAGTAGGATCATCATGACCTAGAATATCTAGTTTTAATAGGTTATCTTCAAATTTATGATAATCGTAGTGTGAAGTTCTCCAATTAATATCTTCTAGTTCAGCATCTGT
Source organism: Bacilli bacterium (assembly GCA_045612145.1). Classification (GTDB taxonomy): domain Bacteria; phylum Bacillota_I; class Bacilli_A; order ML615J-28; family CAG-313; genus CAG-313. Next base: position 22,051 of record JAZKYN010000082.1, on the reverse strand, counting down.
TACCGGAGGATATTGAACCGGAATAATATCAGTATATTCGATATCATCAGGAACTACAATAATTCCACCAGGATGTTGACCCGTTGTTCTTTTTGATTCAGATAAGAATTTTGCAAGCCTTTCAAGTTCACTTTGACGTTTATAAATATTTTTTGTTTGGAAATAGTCTCTAGCATATGCATATGCAGTTTTTATTTGTACCGTACTTACAGTACCTGCTCTAAATGCATTATCAAAACCAAATGTTTCTTGACAGAATAAATGAGCTTTCGCTTGATATTCACCTGAGAAATTTAAGTCGATATCAGGAACTTTTTCTCCTGTAAATCCTAAGAACGTTTCAAAGGCAATGTCAAAACCAAGTCTAGAAAGTTCTGCACCACAATGAGGGCATTTCATTGGTTTTAAGTCCGATCCAACACTTACTTTTTTTAATTCTTCTTCAATTTCAACAGGAATATTTTGTTCATATGTAACTTTTTCACCTTCAGTAAATTTAAACGCATTAAAATGACATTTTGGACAAACATAATGTGCTTTTAATGGGTTAACCTCTGTGATATTCATCATTGTCGCAACAAAACTACTACCAACAGATCCACGGCTACCAACAATATATCCAGCATCATTTGAGTTTTTAACAAGCAAATGAGAAATATAGTATACAGAGAAGTAACCATGACCAATAATTGCATCAAGTTCTCTATCTAATCTTTCTTTTACGTATTTAGGAAGTGGATTACCATATATTTTATATGCATTTAAATATGAAATATCATATACAGCACCTTTCATTGATTCTACACCATTTTTGTCTGCCATAAAATCATCTCTTGGCACGAATAACTTATCAGGGAATAAATCATATGTTTCAATCATATTGTTAATTTTATTTGTATTTGTTACAACAATTTCGTAAGCTTCATCACTTTCTAAGAAATCAAACTCTTCTAACATTTCTGATGTGTTTCTATAATGCATATCAAGCACACCTTCATATTTAGCAAGTTCATGTGGTCCACCACCATTTGGTCTTGCGACACTTAAGTATACTTTTCGGAATTGTCCATCTTCTTCTAATAATTGATGAACGTCACCTGTTGCAACAATTAATTTATTCTTTTCTCTTGCAGCTTTAATGATTAATTTGATAGTTTGCTGAGCCATTTTAATTGCTTCTTCTTCCGTCCACATATCAAATAAATTTAAATAGTTTCCTGGAGGTTGAACTTCAATATAATCATAAAAATCTATTTCATTTAATAGTTGTCTGTAAGTTTTTTCTAAAGCAAGTCTAAATATTTCTCCATTTCCGCAACCTGAACCAACTAATATTCCTTCACGATATTTTTCAATTAAACTTTTTAAAACTCTAGCATCTTTTTGGAAATAAGTTGTATGTGATTCAGAAATAATCTTATAGAAATTTTTAAGCCCTAATTTGTTTTTAACTAAAATGTTGATATGACTTGGGATTTTGTATCTGAATAACTCTTTTTCAAGAACCATTTTATTTAACATACTATAATCAGTATATCCTCTTTCAAGAGCTTCAGATAACAATTTTTGGAAAATATTAGCAGTTGTTCTAGCATCATATACAGCTCTATGTTGTTCGTTTGGTTCAACTTCAACTTTTAAGAATTTACCAACAGCTCTTAAATTATTTTGTTTGTATTCAGAACCATATAATCCTCTTGCAAACATCATTGTATCAATACAAGGCATTATTCCATCAAAAATATTTAATTTTTCAAGTTCAGCATAAATAAAATCTGTATCGAAGTGAGCATTATGCGCAACTAAAATTGAGTCTTTAATAAATTCTTTAAATTTAGGCAATACTTCTTCAATAGGAAGTTCATCATTTAACATTTCATTTGTAATATGAGTGATGTCTGTAATTTCTTTATGTAATTTCTTTTTAGGTTTAACAAGTGATGCAAATTCATCAACAATTATGCCATTTTTAATTTTTACAGCACCAATTTCAATTATTTCATTAAATGGAATGTAAAGACCACTAGTTTCAATATCGAATACAACATATGTAGCATCTTTTAAATCAATATGTTCATTTGTAAAAGCTATATTTAAACTTTCATCGTTAATGTAATATCCTTCAACACCTGCAATTGGCTTAATACCTTCTTTTTTACAAGCTTTGAATAATTCAGGTAGCACATGACAGTTTGCATGATCGGTTACAGCAACAGCTTTATGCCCATAACTTTTAGCTTGTTTAACATATTCATTAACTGATAAAATACTATCTAATACACTCATTTTTGAGTGTGCATGAAGTTCTACACGTTTTTCGTGTGCTTCATCAAATCTTACTCTTGAAATATCCTCACCAAGAACAATAATTTCATCACACATAATAACTACATCTTTAGCAAAATCATCCCATTGAAGACGACCTTTTACTTCAAGACGTATATTTTCTTTTAATTTCTTTTTATATTCAGGAACTTCTGTTTCTTTAATAAAACGTTTAATGATAATAGAATCTTTATTATTAGTAATTGTCGCAACTAAAAGTGTAAAGTCTCTTCCTTGTCTTGATCTAAAATTTCTAATTTCACTAGAAACAATTGTTCCAATTACTTGAACTCTATCTGTTCCTTCCATTTGTTTAAACTCTTCAGTTTCCATGCTATTATATGGTAAATCACTAATACTTTTGAAAACAGGTTTATTTCCATTAACATAAGTGAATGTTCCTTGAACTTTATTTTCACTTTGTTCTTTTTGTTTTTGTTTGTATTCCTCAATACTCTTTGTTTCGTCGAACATTTCTTTAACTTTTTGTTTTTCTTGTTGTGTTTCACTATAATTTTTAACGTGTTCACTTATTATAGTATTCAATTTTACTAATCCTATACCATAATTCATGAAAAATCTTTTAATAATTAATAAATTATCTTCTGCAACTTTCTTTTCTTCATTAGAAGCAACCATAAAAACAATTTCATTATCTAAATATTTTTTATAATATTCATATAAAATAACAACACCTTTTTTAATAGGAGTACAAACATCAACTGCCCATTCAAAATACGCTTTTAAATCTTCGTTTGATAATATGATTTCAGTATTAGGATAACTTATTGTATATTTAACACTCTTTGTATTAGTATTTTCTACAATATATTTTGTAACTTTGTTTTGAAGTTCAACAAGTTTATCACAAGTTAATAATTTATCAAATGATAAACATAAACGCCATTGACTCTTATCTTCATCAACTTTTACAGTATTCAATTTACATGTAGCTAATACATCATCTATTTCTAAACCACTATCTTTAAAAATTGATAATATTTTATTATTTTCTTGCATAAGTTACCCCTTTCACTAAAATATCATTTTTCTAATTATACCAATTTTATTAATAAAATTCAACAATTTAAAAACATTTTTAAAAAATAGTTATAGCAATGCTATAACTATTTAATTTCATCAATAATTTCGCCAAATTCATTAATAATTTTAATAAATTTGAACCCCTCATCTAATGTCGGTTTTACAAGTCTTTCATGATAACTATCAATAACTTCTATAGGTAAATAAAGTTCACCTTCAATATCATTTCGAATACAAACTCTTTCTTTACAAATTTTTGGATCAACTTGAAAGAAATAACAGCCAACTTCAAAATCATTAAAATATTCTTTTATATTATTTATTAATCTAGCTCTAACCTTTGGTGTAATGCTTGTAGCATCAAATATTACATCTTTTCCTTTTTTTAATTCATTAGCACACATTTCGTAAGCTAAAGGCCATACAAGTTCTTCTTTGATTCCGACATTTTGTTTTCTAACTTCATCAGTAGATGAAATAATAATATCTAATTCTTGTGCTAATTTTTTTGAAAGTGTTGATTTTCCACTTCCTTGAATTCCTACCATTAAATGTATTGTGTTCATTTTTTACCTCTAACTTATTAATAATTCTTCAATACTGTATACTTTTGTTGCTAGACTATTTACAAAGTCTCTTTCGTGGCTAACAAAAATAACTGTTCCACTATATTTCTTTAGTGCATTTAATAAATCTTCTCTTGCAAACTTATCTAAATGATTTGTTGGTTCATCAAGTACTAAAACATTGGCCTTTTGTAACATTACTTTGCATAGTTTTACTTTTGATTTTTCACCACCAGATAAATTTTTAATCGGTGATATAGCTAGATTTCCAGTTATACCACATCTTGCAAGATGAGATCTGACAGTTCCATTATCCATATTAGGATATATTCCTTGAATTTCTTCAAGAGGAGTTCTATCTAAATTATCAAAATTATGTTCTTGTTCAAAATATGCAATTTTTGCATTATCAACAAATTTAAATTTTCCATCAATTGGTGTTAATTCTCCTATTAAAGTTTTTAATAAAGTAGTTTTACCAATTCCATTAAAACCAGTTATCGCAAGTTTTGTTCCACTTCTTATTTCGAAACTAATTGGTGGAAGTAAGCTACTATAATAACCTATTTCTAAATTATTTACCGTTAAAAATCTATCTGATGCAATAGGAGCATAATTAAAATATAGATTTAAGTGAATATCTCCGCTTTTTGGTTTTTCTAAAACCTCTATTTTTTCTAATTTTTTCTCTCTGCTTTTTGCTTGTTTTGCAGTAGATGTTTTAACTTTATTTTTTTCAATATAAGATTTTAATTCCTTTATTTCTCTTTGTTGTGCATTATATCTTTTTTCATAATCAGTATCAGCCATTAATTTTTTTAATTTGTATTCTTGATAATTACCTTTATATTTTGTAATTTTACCAAACTCAAGTTCCATAACTACATTAACAACGTCATTTAAGAATTCTTGATTATGAGATACAATTAAGAAATTACCTTTATATTCTTTTAAATATTTAACAAGCCAATCTACATGTGCGGTGTCTAAAAAGTTTGTTGGTTCATCTAAAATTAATAAATCTGGTTCTTCAAGTAATAATTTGGCAAGAATTACTTTTACTTTTTGTCCACCTGATAAATGACCAAGAAGTGAATCTAATCCATATTTAACAATTCCAAGACCTGCAACAATTCTACCTATTTTCGAATCAATTGCATAAAAGTCATTTGCCTCAAGTTCTTCTCTAATATTAGTAGTGATTCTAACGTATCTATCTATTAAAACTGGATCATCTGTATTTGATAAATCATCTAACATATGATTCATTTCTTTTTCTTTTTCATATAAAGATAAAAACGCTCCTTTTAGATAATGGTCAATTGTAAGTTTTTTATCAACATTCATATATTGATCTAAATAACCTACTTTGATATTTTTATCAAACGAAATAGAACCACTATCAGGAATAACATTACCACATAAAGTTTTTATAAGTGTAGTTTTTCCTACACCATTATTTCCTACTACTCCTATTTTTTCATTTGGTAAAACTCTAAAACTTGCATTATTAAAGATTACTTTTTTATCATATGTTAAAGATAAATTTTCAACCGTTAATAACATTTTCTTCTACCTCATATAATCTTAATTTATTATTTTTTGCATATTCTTCTGCATTATACAAATCATTTAAATACATTAATTTATTTGAATGAACATATTTAATTAAGGCATAACCATTTTCAACTAAATTATAGTTTAATAGTTCTTGATCAGCCCACACCCAAGCAAGTAATCTTTTTGATGGTGTATCATCTAAAAGATCAACCGCTGAATCAGTTTGTAAATAAATTTCATTTGCCTTTGATAAAACATAATTAGTATATTCTTTTGCAGAAAGTGAAAAAGGTTTATTAACAGGTTTTATTTCTGGAGTATCAATAGCTAAAAATCTTACTTTAACTTCTTTTTTATCTATTAAAAAAACTGCAGTATCTCCATCTATTGTATAACATAATGTTACTTTCTTAAACCCATTACCTGCTTTTTGATCATTTGTAATAAATTGTTTTTTATTTTTATTAAAAACTGGACCATTGTATTCCAATTTAATCAACCCTTACTTCTTCAATATTATCAAATTTTTGATTTAATCTTGATAATTGATTTATTGCATCTTGTTTATTATTAGTAGTTAAAAATATTAAACTTCTATTTTCATAATTACTTGTTAATTTATTATCATTTAAATAACTGTTTAAAACTTTTGAAGTAGCTTCTCCACTTTCAACAAGCACTACATTAGGAATAATTTTACTAATTTCATCCTTTATATATGGAAAATGAGTACATCCTAAAATTAACGTATCAACATTATCAAGCACTTTAACATGATTCTTTATCATATTTCTCATTTCATCTGTATGAATTTGTCCTTCTTCAATTGGTAAAACAAAATCACTACATCCTTCTCCAAAAACAACTGCATCTTTTAAATATTTGTCATATGCTTTTGTTTTTATTGTTAAGTTTGTCGCAAAAACACCAATTCTTTTGTTTTTTGAACAATCATATGCAAGATTAGCAGTTGGCTCAATTACGCCGATAATATAACCTTTACTATTTTTTATTTCTTCTGATATTGATGATGTAGCAGTATTACATGCAACAACAACTGCTTTTGCGCCTAATTTTTTTAAATAATTTATATTTTTCACTGATATAGAATTTATTTCTTCTAATGTTTTAATACCGTATGGACAATTTTTAGTATCCGCTAAATATACAATATTTTCATTTGGGAATTTTTCTTTAATCGTATTGTATACTGTTAATCCACCAATTCCTGAATCAAATATTCCTATAAAATCTTTCATTTTAATCACCTTTTTTATTATAACATAATTCAACATTTTTTTAAAGTAAATTATAAAAGTAAATAGAACCTGTTTTTATACAGGTTCTATTATTGTTCTACTCTTCAATTGGCATTTTAAACCAGAATGTACTTCCACTACCACTGATAGATTCTACACCATATTCAAAATTATGATATTCTAAAATACTTTTAACAATTGATAGTCCAAGACCTGAACCTTGAGTTGATCTTTGATGTCCTTTATCAATTCTGTAATATCTATCCCAAATATAATTTAAATCTTCTTCTTTAATACCAACACCATAATCAGTTACTTTAATAACAACATATTTATCAACAATTTCTTGTTTAACTGTTATTTTTTTAGAATTACCACTATAACTTATGGCATTATTAATAAAGTTATAAATTACTTGTTCAATTTTTGTATCATCAGCTATTACATATACTTCTTTGTTATAATCCAATTCAAATACATAATCATTATTATCTTGGAATTTTTTATATCTATCAACTATTTCAATTAGTTTATTTGTAATTGAATATTTAGATATATTTAATTCAACAGTTTTACTACTAAATCTTGATAAATTTAACATATCATTTACAAGAATATTTAATCTATTAACTTCATCAATTATAATTTGTAAATTTTCTTTTGTATTTTCACCTGGTAGATCTCTCATCATTTCAGCGTAACCAGTTATCATTGTAAGTGGTGTTTTTAAATCATGAGATACATTCGCCATCAATTCTCTTCTTAATGTTTCTGTTTTCTTTAATTCTATTGCAGCATTGTTTAGAGTTTGATTCAATTCATTAACTTCTAAATATCCTTCACCATTAAATTTGACATCATAATTTCCTTTTGCAAGTTGTTTGGCGGATTTTGACATTTCAGAAATAGGTTTTGAAATGTATCTTGATACAAGAATTGCAATTAAAATAGCCATAATAACAACAATAATTGTAATATAAGTTAATTGCATTTTTAATGTATTTACAGCCGCATCAACTGGGATAATTTTACTATCTAAAATGATTAAATAATTATTACCATCTTCTAATTTAACAAATGAGCAACACATAATTGTATCATTTTTGCTAACTAAGTCTCTTGTAAGAATTTTTTTAGGGCTATCAACACTTAATATTTGAACATTATCAAATTTAGGATCTGGATTAACTGTTAAAATTGCATAAAATTGTGTATATGAAGTTGATTTTGCCATTAACCAAATTTTATTAACAAATGATGGAGTAAGCTGTTTAAAAGTACCTCCAACGTATGAATTATACTTTAAAGTATTAGTTACATCATCTTTTGGTTCTGAAAAAACATAAATTGCACCTTCATCGGATAAATTAATATTTTCAATATAATTGTAAATTTCTGACGAAGAATTCGAAAAATCATCTATTGAATTTCCTTTTGCTACAACAGAAATTTCTTCAATTACTTCTTTTGTTCTATCAATTTTATTGGATTGATAAAAATTATCTAGTAATGCAATTTGGAATATACAAAAAACAAAGACAATAAGAGTCGCAAAAACTAGGATAACTAAAAATAAATTCCATTTTAAACTAATGTTTTTCAATTTCAAAACGATATCCTACCCTTCTAATTGTGATAATATTATTTGCATATACACCAATTTTCTTTCTTAGTGATTTAATATGCGAATCTAGAGTTCTATCATCACCATCAAAGTTATTCCCCCATACTTTTTCTAAAAGTTGTTCTCTTGTTATGGCTATATTTGGATTTTTTGTAAAATAAATTAATAATTCAAACTCTTTATTTGTTAAATCAATTTTTGAATTATCACAATAAACAATACGTGCATCTAAATCAATTTTTAATGTTTTATATGTCCAAATTTCATTTTCAATTTTTTTATTAAATTTTCGATTCACACGATTAATAATAACATTAATTCTCATCATTAATTCTTTTGGAGAAAAAGGTTTTGTTACATAATCATCTATTCCTAAGTCAAAACCATATAATTTATCATATTCTTCACTTCTAGCAGAAAGCATTATGATTGGAACATCTGAAAATTTTCTGATTTCTTTTACGGCTGAAAAGCCATCTAACTCTGGCATCATAATATCCATAATAATTAAATCATATTTATTTTCTTTTACAAGGTTTAAAGCAATTAAGCCATTTTCTGCAGTATCACTTTCATATTTTTCGAAAGTAGCATATTTTTTTACTAACTCTCTAATATTAAATTCATCATCAACTATTAATAATTTAGCCATAATATGCCTCCTCTCAATTAATATATTTACATTATATCATAATTTTCTAAATCTTTAATTAAATTAACATAAAAATATAAATATTTCTTTAATAATTATTAAAAAACCTTATTTTCTTTGATTTTTATCTTATAATATGTTATAATAATTCCACAGAGAGGTTAATATGGAAAATAATAGAACTTTAAAATTAAATACTAAAAACACTTTTTATATAGGCTTTGCATTTTTTTCAATATTAATGTTATGGCAAATGTATAATCATTACTGTCCTTTATTCTTAGACTATTTATTACGTACAAAAGCAGGAGAAAGTAATGAATTCTTCATTGGATTAATAATGGCTGGAGATAATTTACTTGCAATTTTTATGTTACCATTATTTGGAAACTTATCAGATAAAACAAATACAAAATTTGGTAAAAGAATGCCATATATTATAACTGGTATGATTTTATCAGCTGTTTTATTTCCACTTGTTTCTTTAATGTTCTACTTTGATTCATTAATTGGAACAATTATTATGATGGGGTTAATCTTAATCATTATGAATATGTACAGAAATCCTGCAGTTGCATTAATGCCAGACGTTACACCTAAGCCTTTAAGACCAAAAGCTAATGGTATCATTAACTTTGTTGGATATTTAGGAGCAATCATTGCTGGTGCACTAGCATTATTCTTAAAAATTGCACCAAACACAAAAGGTATTGATTGGGAACCAACTACAAAAATTAACAGTATCATCGCTTTTGTTATTGCAAGTATCTTCATGATTATTGCACTATTAATTTTAGTGTTTAAAATTAAAGAAAACAAATTACTTCAAGAAATGAAAGATGATTTAGAATATGGTGAAACATTAAGTGAAACTATTAATTCTGTTAAAGATGATCAACCATTAAGTAAAGAAGATAAAAGAAATTTCGTTATTCTTCTTCTTGGATTATTATTATGGTACATGTCATTTAATGCAATAGAAACATTCAATAGTTTATTTTGTACTAATGTATTATTAGATGAAGGAATTGGTTCAACAATTGCAATCATTTTACCTATTTCATCAATTTTCACATTCTTAACAACAACAAATTTACCAAGTAAAATCGGAAGAAAGAAAACAGTTTTAATTGGTATAGCAGCTATAACAGTTGCATTTACTTTAATTCTATTATACTTTATCATTAATAACGTATTTAGCAAAGATTATTATCTTAAAATTGCCGCAAACAATGGTAAACTACCATTTAGTGTAATTCCAATTTATTTATTAATCGCTTTATGCGGTTTTGGTTGGGCATTAATTAATGCAAGTTCTTATCCAATGCTTGTTGAAATGTGTTCTTCTAAAAAAATCGGTAAATTTACTGGATATTATTATACAGTATCAATGTTAGCACAAACTATTACACCAATTTTAGTTGGTATAATTATGAATTCAAGTGATATTAGTTTAAGATTATTATATGTTTATTCTACAATTTTAATGGGCTTAGCCTTTGTTGTAATGATGTTCTTTAAAGGTAAAGCACCATCTAAAGTAAATGAAGGTAAAAAAGGTCTTGAATCATTAAACGTTGACTAAAAAATAAAATACATCAGAATTTAAATTCTGATGTATTTTTTTATTATTCTGCAAAGTTTAATGTATTAATGATTTTTGTTCCATCACTATTTCTAACAGCAATAACACAACCAGCATAGTAATTTTTACCATTCCAGTTACATAATGCAAGTTCTAAAGTTACTTCTTGTCCATTAAATTGTTTTAAGAAATTATATTGACTAGCACTGCTTGAATATAAATTCATTGAAACAGCTCCATCTGGACTTAAAATTGTGATTGATGTATAGTATTGCGCTTCAACTACATTAATTTTAGCTTGTACAACATAAACTTCTGTTGTATGATCTTCTAAATCACTGTAATTTTTTAATTCATTTAATGTTTTTGTTGTATCAAAGAAACTATCATCATAAGTATTGTTACCATAATAATTTACTAAGATTTCAGCATTATAAACATTAATTTGACCTTTTCCTGTGTAACCTTCTTTTACTCTGTGTCCTTTAACACCTTTAATTACAACTTCATCACCTGCAGAAAGTAAAGCAATATCAGCCTCATTTCCAACAACAGCAATAATTCCTGTGCCATCATTTAAATAGAAACCTGATTGATTTACAAGAGATGACATAACAATACCTCTTAAATATACTTCTGTTCCATCTTCGCTATTAATTGCATCTAATACTGAAATTGTATCATATTCAATAGGTTTTGTTACTTTGATTTGAACAGTTGCTGTTGCAACAACACTATTATATGTAGCTTTAATTGTAATATTGACAGTTCCTTCACCTGATGTGTGGAAAATTGTTTTTCCTTCAATTGATTCAAAATATGCAATACTTTCATTATCACTTTCATACGAAATTGTTGCATTTTGAATATTAATAATATTATTAGTTACATTAGTAACTACTTGTAATTCAGGGTCAGATTGATAGTGAGCTAAGAATTGGTCTTTAGCATAGTAATCTAAAACAAATTGTGCACTATTATTTTGATTGAATGTATATTCTTCTAATTCAACCTTAACTGGGATAAAACGATAAATGCATCCTGCATTTGTTGCTTTAGCATTAATAGGTGATAAATAAACAGTACAAATTTTACCATCATATTGGTCTAACCATGCAAAATCAGAACCATTACATGCAGTATAAACATAAGATCCTGTTACACCATCTAAATCGTTAATATAATAATTTGTAAAACCAGTTCCTGGAACTTTATTTATAAGAGCTTTTACTTTAAAAATATTAGTTGTAATATCATTTGTAATATCATTTTCAACGATTTCTTTAACAGTTGATTCTTCAATCCAAGATTTATCAAATTCAGATACTTTTTTATCATTAGAAACTAATGTTACATTTTGAATTTGGCAGCATCCTTTATAGCCATGTTTGTTAGCTGCATTAATTTCGTCTTCTAAAATGTAATATGTTTTTTCTCCAATAATAGTTACAGTATTTCCTTCAGAAACGTTACCTGCAGTATCTTTACCATAAATATAGATTGAACCTGTATTATCAACTAAATAAAATCCATTTGCAACTTGACCGAAAGCATAAGTAATTTTTGCAACAACACCAGTTAATTTAACTTTTGTGTTAACTTCTAAAGTTCTTGCAGCTGCAACTGTATATTCTTTATAATCAGTAACATCAACTTCTACTTCTACGTGATTCATTGCTTGTAAGAAACCTCTATCCATTTCAGGAGTACCATTATATGTTTTTAAAATACCATATAATACAACTTCATCACCAACAACAGGTTTTTCAGTTAATGCATCATATCTTGTATTTCCATCTTTTGATACAACACCATAAACATAAATAGAACCAGTTTCATCTGCAATTGTCATTGCACCATACATTGAATTTTCAACTGAAACTATTTTACCATATACATAGAATTTTTCAGCAGTACCATCATTTCCAGCTTGTTGAGCTTTTGCGATTGCTTCTGCAACTGTAATACATTCGAAATCATCTTTAATGCTTGCTTTAGGCGCTTCTTTAATTACAATTGTTAATTCAGCATATGATTTTTCTTTATTATTAGCACTTACTGTTAAAATTACAGTACCTGCTTCATTAGCAACTAACACACCATCACTTACTGTAGCAATGTTACTTGATAATGTATATTCTAATTCATAACTTTTAACTTTTTTACCAACTTCTACAATTGGTTTAACATCAATTTCTTCACCAACAAATACTTCGATTTGTTTTTCTGCATAAGATAATTTAATATACTTTTTTTTAGAACAAGAAACTAGTGTAAAACATGTAGCTAAAATTAAAAATAATGCAAAAATTTTCTTTAACATAATTTACCTCCAAAAAACGTAAATATTATATCATAAAACATATTTTTTTGTCATAAAAATGAAACAAGAAGACTTATAATAAGTCTTCTTGTATTATTTTGGCTAATATTTTCTTTACTTCTTCTTTAGATTCAACAGTAAAAGTTAATAAAAATAGATTAATTCCACATTCTTTTAATCTTTCTATTTTAGAAGTATAATCAAATACTTTATAATCTATAATTCTAATATTACAATCATTTGAAACTTCAGTTAAAATAGGAAGTTTATTATTATATTCATCTAATAAATAATAATCATTATTTATACAGGATTTACAGTTTTTATTTGAAAATCCTTTTGTTTTAGAAATCATACAATGTTTTGTTAACATAACATCCATTCTTCCATACACAGGAAAGCCTATATTTGTGTTAATTTCTTTAATATTCATTGATTTTAACTCATCAATGTTAGTTTCATAAGATAAATATATTTTTTTAGAACCAAGATTTTTGTATAAATTTAGTGATTCTGAATTAATAATATTTAGATATGGCGAAATAACAGATTCATTATTAATTTGGCCAAGATTATGAACCATATGATTATCATATTTATTATCATCTAAACGTGAGATATTCATTAATTCTGATTTATAATCAGTATAAATATTTTTTATTCCAAGTTCGATACAAGCATCATATTGATCCTTTGTATTAACAATTGCTTCAAACGTAACAGGCATTTTTTCAAATGATTTATTATCAATCGCAAAATGTTCTTTAGACTTAGAAAAATCAGTAATTTTGTCTTTTAAAATTAAATCAATTGCATTTCGTCTCATTTCATTTAATTCTTTTACGCTAATATATGATTTTTTATCATCATATATTTTAACATCACTAAAGTAAAACGGAGTATCATTTAACTTACTTAATTTTTCAATATAAAATTCATCTTCTTTAGGATTATTTATTTCATTTGAAATAATTTCATTTGATAAAACTTCATATTTTTTATCTTTATCATAAATCACTAATGAGGCTTTTTCATTTAATTTAAGATTAAAAATTGCTTTTAAAGGATTTTTTACATTTTCTTTTTGTAAAAATAAATTCATTTCTTGCTTAATAAAGTCAGATTTTGTTAACAATACATCTTTACCTAAAACTTTATTTGTTGATATGAAAGAAATTTTGACAATTTCTCCAAGATTTGCGACATCTCTTTTCTCTCCGCCTACAAACATGTTTTGAACAACAAAACCTATATCTTCTTTTGTTTTAATCCTTATTGCATCAAGTCGATGTAATGTTTCATTAAGTTTAACTTCAATTGATGAGCTATTTTGTTTTACAATTTTCCCTAAATAAATACCTTGATGATTTACACTTTCAATATTTGTTATATTTTTGTTTGATTCATTAAAAATATATCCACCTGTAAAATATCTATTAAACATTATTTTCATATTTTTAATGTCATTTTCATAATCTAAATAATTTTTTTCAATTGCTTTTTTATATGATTTTACAACAGTATAAACATATTCACTACTTTTCATTCTTCCTTCAATTTTAAAGGATTTTACATTTGCTTTAATTAGTTCTTGAATATTATCTATTGTACATAAATCTTTCATCGATAAAAGAGCTTTTTTGCTAATTAATAAATTATCATTTTCATACAAACTATAAGTTTTTCTACAAGGTTGAGCACATTTTCCTCTATTACCACTTCTATCTCCAATTGAATAGCTCATTAGGCAATTTCCAGAACACGAAAAACATAAAGCACCATGCACAAATACTTCTATTTCAATTCCTGATTTTGTTAATTCTTTTATCACATGTATAGGAGTCTCTCTTGCAAGAACTACTCTTTTTACACCGAGTTTTTTCAAAACATCAATTGCATATTTATTAAAAACATTCATTTGTGTCGAAGCATGTATTTCAAAATCTGGATATTTTGTTCTAACTAAAGATATGACACCTAAATCTTGAACAATAATTGCATCAACATTAATTTTATATAAATAATCAATATATTCAATTAGTTCATTTAATTCACTTTGATATACGATTGTATTTACAGTTATATAAACTTTTTTGTTTCTTTGATGAGCATATATTACCGCTTCTTCTAAATCTTCATTCGAAAAGTTTGTTGCAAAATATCTCGCACCAAAACTTCTTCCACCAATATATACTGCATCTGCACCTGCTTGTATTGCAACTTTTAAAGTAGCTAAGTCACCTGCAGGAGCTAATAATTCAGGTTTCATATTGTTATACCTCCTAAAAATAATACCATTAGTAAAACTAATGGTATTTTTTTATTATTCAATAACATTTTCTTCTTTTTTAACGATTTCGTTTTCCATTATATATAGAATACCAATACAGTTTTCACCACAATGGCATCCAATTACACAACCAGCTTCAGTAACGTATAAGTTTTCTATTTTATCTGATACGCCTGAAATTAATGATTTAATATTTTCTACTCCTTGAGGAGCAAATGAATGTGTAATAAATACAAATTCTTTATCAATGTTTTCAAAATCATTTAAAAAGATATTAGTCATGCCTTTTTGAGCTTTTGAAATTGTTCCAACAAATTTTGCGCCTACTTGCATAGTTTTTTCTCTTACAACAATCATTGGTTTGATTCTTAAAACTTTTGAGAAAACATAAGCTACACTACTACAACGTCCACCTTTATGAAGATTATCTAATGTATCAATTACAAATTGTGTTTTGATACGTGGAACAATATCTTCTAATTTTTCAGCAATTTCTTTAGCAGAAAAACCTTGATCTCTAAATTTTGCTGCTTTTAATAATAATAGTCCAATACCTGTTGATAAGTTACCGCTATCAACAAGATAAATGTTGTCAGCTTCTAATTCTTCTTTTGCAAGATTTGCAACTTGGAATGTTACAGACATTTGTGAACTAATTCCAGTGTAAACAATATCATATCCTTCATTTAAATATTTTTCAAAGAAATTCATCATTTCTCCTAATGAAGTTGCAGAAGTAGTTGGAAGATTGCCTGTTTCTTTGATTTTTTCAAACATTTGTTTTGGTTTAATTTGTAAAATATCATCATATGATTCTGTTCCAAAATTAACATGAAGAGGAATTACCTTTATATCATATTTATTTAATAATTCTTCCCCTAAGTCACAAGTGCTGTCTGTTAAAATAACAACTTTATTACTCATTTTTATTCTCCTTAATAAAATTTGATAATTAAAATTATAACAAATACATCTTATTATATAATCATATAAAATGTTTCATAATTTCAATCTTTCAAAACAATATATTCTTTATTTCACACATATATTATATCAAAAATAATGTATTTTTTCAAGGATTATAGTTTTTCAATAAGTAATATTGACAAAAAAAAGGCATTTGTAATGCCTTTTTTTATAAATAATGAACATATTCTTTATTAAATTGAGTTCTTGATTCTTTTTCTTCATCAGGATAGCCTATTTGAATAACAGCCATAGGTATAATCATTGGATCAATATTTAAAATTTCTCTTACTTTATCACTTCTTTCAACTACAGGAAATGCACCACACCAGACTGCACCAAGTCCAAGAGATGTTGCGGCTAAAAGAATGTTTTCAACTGCTGCAGAACAATCTTGAATCCAAAAATCATTATCATTTTGTGTAAGAGTTCTATTTTTATTACCACATACAACAATTGTTAAAGTTGAATTGAAATTATAATTTTTAAAATTATTCTTTATTTCTTGTTGAAGTTCTTTATTTTTAACAACATAAAACTCCCAAGGTTGCATATTTCTTGCTGAAGGAGCTGCCATTGCAGAAATTAGAAGTTGTTCTATTAGTTCATCACTAATTTCTTTATCTGTAAATTTTCTTACACTTCTTCTTTTTTTAGATAATTCTATAAAATCCATTTTATAAACTCCTTTTGTTAAAATTACATTGTTTTTTTATAACTATCAATATTTTGATCAGTATTATAAGTAGGATCTCCAGGATTAATACCACACAATACTTGCATTACATGATATGCTTCTTTATGTATTTTTTCAATTGCAGCATTTAATTCAAGTGATGTATCTGGTAAAATTGGTTCTCCAATTGTTAAAGTTACTAATGGTTTCTTGCCAAATAACTTCCATATACCTTTTCTAGGTCTAAAAGAAAATGCAAGCGGAATAATTGGTTTATTGTATCTAACAGAATATTTAAAAATAGCTTTTTTAAATGGTCTAACATCTGGATAATAAAACCACATAGAACCTTCTGGGAAGAAATGTAACCACTTTTTATCTTCTAAAACTTGTCCAATTGCTTTTTGAAATTTTCCCATTGCTCTTATGTTTCCAGTAGGAATTGGAATACCACCTACAAGTCTTATAAATGGACCATTTGGGCCTTCAAAATTTGTTTTCCACCCTGGATGATATTGTAAATGAGGTCTTATAGCTTTTAATACGCATAGATAATCCCACATTAAAACATGGTTAGCTATTGTAATTGCTCCATCTTTGAAAAGTTTTTTATTCTTTTTTAAAATTTTTCTTCCCTTGATTTTTAATCCATATCTAATTGTACATGCAAGATAACCAAACAAATAAAGTCCAACTAATAAGAACCCTCTTTTAACTTTATTAAAAAAATTATTATTATAATATTTATAATGTTCATCAAAATGAGTATCTCTAATATGTTTTACAGTAATCATATGTTCATCACTGCGTTCTGGGTATTTATAATTCAAATTATGTCTATAATACATTTTATTTGCCATCTTCCCTATTTATTGATTTTGCAACTTCAAATCCATTTGGAAATCTTTTTTTCAATTTTTCTATATTTTTAATTAAAACCGTTTCTAAATCAACATCTATTGCATATGCAACTTCTGCAAGATACCAAGCAACATCTCCTAATTCTTTAATAATATCTTCTTTATTTAATTGATGTCCTTGATGTAAATGTTTTTTTACGATATCAATAACTTCTCCTGATTCTCCACACAAACCCATTACACCATTAATTAAAACATCTTCTTTTTTAAGATTTTTATTTAATGTTTTCATTGCTAAATTTTGATATTCATTTATTTGCATATAATACCTCACTATTTTACAACAATATTATACATAAAATTGTATTTTTTTGCAAATAGACTATAAATATTTAAAAAACACAACATTGTTGTGTTTAAATTATTTGTATTTTTGTTGTATTATCAATTAATAACATTTTTTCAAAATCAGGTTTTATCTTGACTATTTGTCCTTTATTATAATCATTATTTGAGCATATAATATAACATGTATCATCATATTTTAATTTATAAAACTTTTCATCATTATATTGATATTTTTCTATTACTTCCATTTCAATTCCCTTATCATCATTTATATAATCATATGCAGAAAACTTAACACTATATGTTGTTGTCAATGAACTAAAAGAAAGTGAACTAAAAATTTTCTCTAAAACTTCTTCTTTTATATCATAAAAACAATTATGTATAAGTAACTTGAATTTCGTTTCTTTTTTACATTTAACTTTTATAAGCTTTGCAATTGTTGAATTAGTTAGATTTAAAGGTTTTAAGGTTATATTATCATATTCATCATAAAAGGTTAATTTTTTTAAATCAATAGATATATTGATAAACTCATTTACTTTTATGTTTTTGTTCATCAATGCGTAAATATTTTTCTCATTAATATTTAAATATAATAACATATTTCCATTATATTCTTCAATGTTTTCAATTTTTGCTTTATAATCACTTCCTAAAGTTATTGCGTCACTAGGAATATCAACACGATAATTACCATTATTAAATGTTTTAACATTTTCTGGAAAATATATTTTCTTATCAAATAGATTAATATAGTTATCTACAATTGTTATATTTAAACTATTACTGTTAGGTACAACGTTATTAATCGATTCATCAGTTTTATAATCAAAAAAATGAGCATTATTAAAATCTATGTTTAAGTAAATTGTATCTTCTACTAATATTTCATAATCACCATGTGTTTTAACAATTATATATGAATTATTTAACGACATTGTATTAACTGTTGTATAAATTAGTTTTTCATCACCTAAATCTTCAATATGTGAAACCTTTACATTAATACTTGATTTACTAGGTTTATCAGCAATGGTAATATTTTCACTTCTAACACCAATTATAGATTTATTTACGCCATTAAAATATTTTTCATCAATTTTATTTATTTTATTTTTTGATATAACAATATCTTGTTGATAATCAATTAATTTTATATGAATTTCATCATTTATTTTTGTCATTATACAATTAATAAAATTCATTTGTGGTGTTCCTATAAAACTTGCAACAAACTTATTTATAGGATGTTTATATAAATTTTTTGGTGTATCAACTTGTTGTAAACAACCATCCTTCATTACCACAATTCTTGTTCCCATTGTCATTGCTTCTACTTGGTCATGTGTTACATAAATAAATGTTGTATTTAATTTTTTATGCAACTTTAATATTTCTGTTCTCATTTGTGTTCTTAATTTTGCATCTAAGTTAGAAAGTGGTTCATCTAGTAAAAATACTTTAGGATTTCTTACAATTGCTCTTCCAAGTGCAACTCTTTGTCTTTGACCACCTGACATTGCTCTTGGTTTTCTTTCTAGATATTCAGTTATTCCTAATATATTTGATGCTTCAATAATTCTACTATGTATTTCTTCATTCGGTATTTTCTTTATTCTTAATCCAAAAGCCATATTTTCATATACTGTCATATGTGGATACAAAGCATAATTTTGAAATACCATTGCAATATCTCGATCTTTTGGTTCTATATTATTTACTACTTTATTATCTATTAATAGTTCTCCAGATGATATTTCTTCAAGACCTGCGATCATTCTAAGAGTTGTTGATTTTCCACATCCTGATGGTCCGACAAAAACAATAAATTCTTTGTCTGAAATATCTAAATTTACATCATTAACTGCTTTGATATTTTTATCATATACTTTATAAATGTGTTTTAATTTTAAACTTGCCATAATTCCCCCATAATAATTTATCCTTTAACTGAACCACCAGTAACACCTTCTACATAATATTTTTGCAGATAGAAAAATAATATTGCAACAGGTATTGATATAACAACCGCACCTGCACAAAATCTTGTATAAAACTCATAAATATTCTTATCTGATAACCATTGTCTTAAACCTACAGCTACATTGAATTTCTCTGGATCAGTTCCAGCAAGATAGGAAACTAACATATAATCTCCCCATGGAGCAATAAATGCCATCAACATTGTATAAACAATAATAGGTTTTGCTAAAGGTAGAATTATTTTTATAAATATTTGATGTTGGCTTGCCCCATCAATTTTTGCTGCCTCATCTAAAGAATATGGAATTGTATCAAAATATCCTTTGGAGATATAATATTGCATAGCAGCACTGCCACAATATATAATAATAATGCTATATAAAGATTGTGTAAGTCCAATAAGTTTTAAAATATTATAAATCGCAATCATTGATAAAAAACCTGGAAACATACCTAAAATTAAAATTAACTTCATATAAGTTTTCTTAAATTTAAATTTTAATCTTGAAAAAGCATAACTAACCATTAGAACAATTATAGTTTGTAAAACACATGTTATTATTGCAACAATTAATGTATTAATATACCATTTGGTAAAATTGAAAGGTGATTTTGCTGTAAAAATATAAATGTAATTATCAAATCCTATTTGCTTTGGCCAAAAATAATTTGTTGTTGCACCTGGTTCTAGTCTAAATGATTGCACAACTAAATAAAAAAAAGGAAACAACCATATTATGCTTATAAAAATCAATACAATATAAGCTAAAATATTCTTTAATTTATAATTTTTATTAATTAAAATCACCTTCTTTATTTATAGCACTTGTTCTTGAATAGAAAATAAGTGATATAAAAGCTATAATAATAAAGACAATTAATCCAATAACAGATGCAAGTTTAAAATTTGAATTATCTAAAGTTAATTTATACAACCATGTTATTAATAAATCCGTATCTCCAGCAAATTGATAGTCTAAGTTTTTCGGATTACCTCCAGTTAACAAATATATAACATTAAAATTGTTAATGTTTCCTATAAATGTACTTACAAGATATGGTCCAGTAACAAAAATTATATAAGGTAATGTTATACGAAAATACATTTTAAATGATGATGCTCCATCTATTTTAGCTGCTTCATATAAATCATTTGGAATATTTAATAGTATTCCAGTTGTAATTAACATTGTATATGGAACACCAATCCATATATTTACAACGATAATTGTTATTTTTGCAACGAAAGAATTAGATAAAAATGGAATATAATCTTGTATGATTCCATATTTTTCAAGTAGAATATTAATAATACCTTTATCGGCTAACATCTTTGACATTAATAGTAACGAAACAAATTGAGGCACAGCAATAGTAAATATTAATATAGTTCGCCATATTTTTTTTAATTTTATTCCTTTTCTATTAATTAACATTGCTACCAACATTCCAAGAAAATAATTTGTAAATGTTGCGAACACTGACCAAATAAATGTCCATAATAAAACGTGTTTAAATGTATTAAAGAATAATTTAGTATCACTTGTGACACCGCCACCAAATAATTCAATGAAATTATTCCAACCAACCCATGTAAAAAGTTTTTCAGGTGGATAATGCATTACATCCCAATTTGTAAATGCTACTAAAATCATAAAAACAATAGGTAATATTGTAAATAAAATAAGTCCTGTAGTGGGAATAGCAAGTAATGTTTTATAATAATTTTTATTAACAAGAGATTTAAAAGCTTCATCTTTTTTTGTATCTAATTGATTTATTTCATATAATTCTTTTAAATATTTATTTTCCTTAATATTTTGATACCAAATATAAACAAAACTTATTATAAAGAAAATAGTTATAACAGAATATAACAAGATAAGCATACTATTATCTCCCCATACTCTTTCATATATTCCTGTATCTTCATTATAAACATTATCACTTGTTTCAACTATCCCTAATGTCTTAAACAAACTTAGAT
>JAZKYN010000081.1:0-4879 GCA_045612145.1 Bacilli bacterium | reverse complement strand
ATTTTTTATGATTAAATTATTAAAGAAAATATTAGATAGTATTTTTATAAAAAAAATTGATACTTGTTATTATATAAATACAAGTAATAATTTACCACAGCCACTTGATGAAGAAGAAGAAACAAGACTTTTAATGCTAGTTAAAGAAAATGATCTTGAAGCAAGAAATAAACTTATAGAACACAACTTAAGACTTGTAATATTTATCGCAAAAAAATTTGAATCTACAAAAATTAATATGGAAGATTTAATAAGCATAGGTTCAATGGGTTTAATAAAAGGAATACAAACATTTAAACTTGAAAAAAATATAAAACTTGCTACATATGCTTCAAGATGCATAGAAAATGAAATACTAATGTATTTAAGAAAAACACAAAGAGTAAGACAAGAGTATTCGCTTGATGAAGTACTTAGTATTGATTCAGAAGGAAATGAAATGATATTATCAGATATTATTGGTTCAAACGAACCGCTTGCTTTAACGAAAATAACTGAAGAAGAAGATATAAGAAATTTGTATTACGCAATAGACAAACTATCAAAAAGAGAAAAAGAAATTATAATAATGAGATACGGTTTATTTGGTGTAACAGCGTTAACACAAAAAGAAGTTGCTGATCAAATGGGAATATCACAATCTTACATATCTCGACTTGAAAAACGAATTATTGAAAAGATGCGTCAAGAAATAGAAAACTTAGTAAAAATTGCATAAATATAGACACACCTCTAAAAGCAAAAATATATATTAAACAATAAAAAACGAATAAAACACAATAAAATTACGCATACTTTAATTAGAGGGGGAATATTTAAAATGCGTAATAAAGTAGAAATAACAGGGGTTAATACCTTAGAACTAAAAGTGATGCCTCAAGAAGAAACAATGGAACTAATAAAACTTAGTCAAAATGGTGATTATGAAGCAAGAGATAGAATTGTAGAAGGGAATATTAAACTTGTTCTAAGTGTAATAAAAAAGTTCAATAACAGAGGTGTTGACTTAGATGATTTATTTCAAGTTGGCGCAATGGGACTTATAAAAGCAGTTGATAATTTTGATTTCTCACATAATGTAAAATTCTCAACATATGCTGTCCCAATGATAATTGGAGAAATAAGGAGATATTTAAGAGATAATTCAATAGTTAGAATTAGTAGATCAATTAAAGATAATGCGTATAAAGCATTAGAGTTTAAAGAAAGATTCTTTTTAGAAAACGGAAAAGATCCAACAATTGAACAAATGGCAGAAGAACTTGGTCTTGATACAATTGATATTGTTATCGCACTTGAAGCAATTCAAGAACCTGTTTCTATATATACACCAATATATAATAATGGTGGAGATGAAATATACTTAATAGATCAAATTGCAGATAATTCAGATAGTGAAGAAAAGAAACTTCAAAGAATAATGATAGAAGAGGGAATTGCAAGGTTAAATGATAGGTTAAAAGGAATAATATATAGTAGATATTATGATAATAAAACTCAAATGGAAATTGCAGAAGAACTTGGAATTTCACAAGCACAGGTATCAAGACTTGAAAAAACTGCATTAAAAATTATATTAGATCAAAAATAACTTAAGTAAATTTACTTAAGTTATTTTTTTATATAAAGAATGGTTTTTTATAATCAAATATAGTATAATATATATGATTTGTCGAAAGGAGATTCCTTATGAAAATTAGTATAAAAAAAATAGCTATTTTATCAATATTAATGGCACTTGCGATTGTATTAAAATCATTTGCAATTGGATCTGATTCATTTAGAATAAGTTTTTGGGATATTCCTTTATTTATGGCAGGAGTTATAGCAGGACCAATATATGGAGGTATTACAGCACTTGGAGCAGATTTAATATATGGTCTTTGCTTTTCAAAATTTCCATTTAGCTTTATAATGATGTTTACAACAATTGTATGGGGTGTAAGTGGTGGATTATTCAAATATATTAAAATATCAAAATTTACAATTGTTCCTTTATATATATTAGTGCTTGTAACATCGATTTGTGCAACCGCAATCAACTCGATATATCTAATAACATATCAAGGTATGAACACAATGATAGCAGGACTTCCATTTAGACTACTTGTAATGATTGTTAAATGGCCAATTACCTCAACTTTAATATATATATTATATAAAAGTGTATTTGAGAGGATTAATATTAAATAGATATTTAAATAGAATAAAAAGTAAAAATATGTTATAATATAATAGCTAATAAATGTAGGAGAATATTATGTCGAAAATTAAATATTTTAAAGAAGAAAATTTACCTTTAGAAATGCATAAAGTAAGAATAGTACAAAAATTAAACTTACTTCCAATTGATGAAAGACTTGCTAAAATTAATGAAGCAGGAAACAATACATTTTTACTAAGAAATAAAGATGTATATTTAGATATGTTAACAGATAGTGGAACAAATGCAATGAGTGACAGACAACTTGGAGCAATGATGATTGCTGATGACTCATATGCAGGAAGTGAAACATTCTATCGTATGGAAGCTACAGTTCAAGATTTCTTTGGTAAAAAATATTTCTTACCAGCACACCAAGGAAGAGCATGTGAACATATTCTAGCAAAAACACTCGTAAAACAAGGCGATGTTGTTCCAATGAACTATCATTTTACAACAACAAAAACACATATTGGTTTATGTGGTGGAAGTGTTGAAGAAATTTTCAAAGACGAAGCAATTAACCTTGTAAGTGATAATTTATTTAAAGGAGATATCGATTTAGATAAATTAGAAAAACTTATCAAAGAAGTAGGAGTAGAACATATTCCATTTGTGAGAATAGAACTTGGAACAAACTTAATTGGTGGACAACCTGTTAGTTTAAAAAATATTCAAGAAGTTTCAAAAATTTGTAAAAAACATAACTTATTATTAATGCTAGATGCATCTTTAATTACTGATAACTTATATTTCAATAAAATAAGAGAAGAACAATGCGCTGATATGTCTATTAAGGAAATCGCCCTTGCAATGAGTAACTGTGCAGATATTATATATTTCTCTGCAAGAAAACTTGGTAGCGCTAAAGGTGGCGGTATCGTAATGGATGATGTAGAATTATTCAATAAAATGAAAAACTTAGTACCAATTTATGAAGGTTTCTTAACGTATGGTGGTATGTCAACAAGAGAAATGGAAGCTGTTGCTATTGGTTTAGAAGAAGCTCAAGATATGGATATGATTTCTCATGGACCAGAATTCATTGGAGAACTTGCAAGATTATTACAAAGCTATAATATTCCAATTGTTACTCCTCCAGGAGGACTTGGACTTCACTTAATCGCAAGAGAATTTGTAGGTCATATTCCAGGAGAACAATATCAAGCTGCATCTCTTGTTTCTGCAATCTATATTATCAGTGGTATTAGAGGTATGGAAAGAGGAACTCTTTCAGAAGAAAGAAATCCAGATGGATCAGAACACATTGCCGCATGTGAACTTGTAAGACTTGCAATGCCTAGAAGAGTATTTACTTTATCACAAGTAAGATATGCTGCAGATAGAATTGCATGGTTATATGAAAATAGACACTTAATTGGTGGATTAAGATTTACAGAAGAACCATCAGTAATGAGATTTTTCATCGGAAGACTTGAACCAGTAAGTGATTGGCAAGAAAAATTAGTTGCAAAATTTAAAGAAGATTTTGGTGATAGTCTATAAAAATAAAAAAATCTAATACAATGTATTAGATTTTTTAAAACAAATGGAGGTTAATATGGGAAGACCTAAGGGTAGTAAAAACAAAAAAACAATTGAAAAAGAATTAAAATTAGCCGCAAAAAAAGCTGCTAAAAAATATCCAATATTATTTTTATGTTTAGTGCTTGTTGTTGTGGCAGTATTAGCATATTTATATTTAACAAAAGAAAATACTAATGGTCCTGAATATGGTACAGAAGACGGAATTGTATACTTATCAAAAGCAGGATTTAAAGCTGATGAGTTAAAAGTAACTTTCTTAGAACTACTTGATCAAGATAAAAAAGGAAAAATAGGTGATAGTATATATATTGAATATGGTGACGTTGATATTTTAATTGATGCTGGTGATAAAAATGAAGGTTCAAATACAGTAGTACCTTTTATAGAAAAGCATTGTGAAGATGATATTTTAGAACTTGTTATTATTACACATGCGGATGCAGATCATCTTGGTGGTATGGTAGGCCTTTCATCAAGTGTTGGTGCACTTGAGGTACCAGGAATAACATATCAATATTTAATAGATTTTGATTATGAAGGTACAACTAAATTGTATAGTGATTATGTTGAAATAAGAAATGAACTTGTTGAAAATGGTACAAAATATTATGGAATATCAAGTATCTTGCATCCTACAACAGAAGATATAGGATCACAATTTTATTTAGGTGTTGATGCTAAACTTGACTTTTTAGATTATCAAACATATGCAGATGATAAAATTGATGATGATAATGATAGATCAGTAGTTTGTTTAATTACACATATGGATAAGAAGTTCTTACTATGTGGAGATGCAGAAAAGAAAGAAGAAGCGATTTTAACTGATTTAAACATTGGTCATGTTGATGTTTTTAAATCAAATCATCACGGATCTCCAACATCTAATACAGAAGCTTTCTTAAATACAATTACACCAGATTATATAGTTATTTCATCAAGTGAAGAAAATAAATATGTACTACCTAAAAAAGTAGTAGTAGCAAGACTTTTACAATATACAGATAAAGTATATGCAACATTTATAAATGGTAATATTGTTTTTATATCAAAAAATAATCAAATAGATATATCATTTGAAAAAGAAGATACATTAATTCAAAATTCAAATTGGTATAAAACAAATGA
>JAZKYN010000080.1:0-5717 GCA_045612145.1 Bacilli bacterium | reverse complement strand
GTTAATATCAATATTCTCACCATTATTATAGGAGGAAAATATGACTTTTGAAGATGTTAAAAATTTTATAATTAACGCATGGAGTAATAAATTTATTCAATTCTTAATTACTACACTTGCATTTTTACTTGTTTGGACAATTGCTACATCAATTTTAAAAAATATTAAAAAGAGAATGATAAGAAAACATATTGATAACCTAGCAACAACAATAATTATTACAATGTCTTTATGGGCAATTAGAATATTGTTAATAATTGTATATGCTGGTATCGTTGGAATTGATACAGCAGGTTTTGCCGCATTAATCACATCAGCAGGTGTTGCTATTGGTCTAGCATTACAAGGATCATTATCAAATTTAGCTGGTGGGATTATAATTGCTGTAACAAGACCATTTAGATTAAACGATTATATTGAAAGTTCAGGTGTTAGCGGAACTGTTGAAGATATGAAATTATTTTACACAGAATTAATTACACCAGATAATAAAGTTATCATGGTTCCAAATGGAAAACTTGCAAATGATACAATTATCAATTATTCAATTAAAGATATTAGAAGAGTAGATTTAACTTTCTCTATTTCATATGAAGATAACGTTAAAAAAGCAATTGAAACAATTGCATCAGTTGTTGAAAAACATAATTTAATTTTAAAAAATCCTTCATATGCTATTAAAGAAGCTGAACATGCAAGTAGTTCTGTAAATATTTCAACAAGAGTATGGGTAAATAATGCTGATTATTGGACTGTTCATTTTGATTTATTAGAACAAGTACATCAAGCATTTAATGAAAATAATATTACAATTCCGTATACACAAATTGAAGTTAGAACAAAATAATATTATAAATTGATAAAAAAAATAAAATATGTTATAATACACTAGTTAAAGGAAGTGGATAAAATGAGTATTAAAGTAGATATTATTTCAGGTTTCTTAGGAGCTGGAAAAACAACATTAATAAGAAAAATGTTTGAAAATGGATTTAATAATGAAAAAGTAGTTTTAATTGAAAATGAATTTGGAGAAATCGGTATTGATGGTTCATTTTTAAAAGAAGCTGGCGTTGATATAAAGGAAATTAATTCAGGATGTATTTGTTGTTCATTAGTAGGTGACTTTGCTGCATCTATGGCTGAAGTTGTAAATAAATTTACTCCTGATAGAATTATCATCGAACCATCTGGTGTTGGTAAACTTTCTGATATTGTTAAAGCAGTTGAAGAATTAGATATGGATTTACAATTAAATATTGTCTCAACTGTCGTTGATGGTGGTAAATGTAAAATATATATGAAGAACTTTGGTGAATTCTTTAATAACCAAGTTCAAGATGCAAGAACAATTATCGTAAGTAAAGTAGAAAAACTAAGCGATGAAAAAATTATTGAAACATATAATCTTTTAAAAGGTAAAAATCCAAATGCAAATATAATTCTTGCTAATTTACTTAGTGTAGATCCTCAAAAATTAGTTGAAACTTTAGAAAAAACAATAACTCTTGTTGAAGAAACAAAAGAAGAATTAGAACATCATCATTGTTGTTGTGGACACCACGAACATCATCATGAAGAAGAACATTGTTGTTGTGGACACCACGAACATCATCATGAAGAAGAACATTGTTGTGGACATCATGAACATCATCATGAAGAAGAACATTGTTGTTGTGGACACCACGAACATGATCATGAAGAAGAACATTGTTGTTGTGGACACCACGAACATGATCATAAAGAAGAACATTGTTGTTGTGGACACCACGAACATGATCATGAAGAAGAACATTGTTGTTGTGGACATCACGAACATCATCATGAAGAAGAACATTGTTGTTGTGGACATCATGAACATGATCATCATCATGCTGATGAAGTATTCGTTTCATATGGTTTTGAAATTGTAGATTCTTATTCAAAAGAAGAGTTAGAAAATATTCTTGTTGAATTCCAAAATGAAGAAAAATATGGTATTGTTCTTCGTGCAAAAGGAATCTTACGTGCAAATGATAATGAAAATTGGTATTATTTCGATTATGTTGCAGGTGATTATACAATTAATCTTGGAGCACCTGATTTCATGGGTCGATTTGTTGTAATTGGGTCACAATTAAATAAAGAAAATATCGAACAAATTGTTTTAAAAAAGTAAGAAGGTGAATTTATGCTAGAAATTCCTCTATTTATAGTAGATGGTTTTTTAGATTCTGGTAAAAGTACATTCATAGTAGATGCATTAGAAAAAGATGGTTTTTCTAAAAAAGGTAGAACTTTAGTTATTTTATGTGAAGAAGGTGAAACAGAAATAACTGAAGAATTTGTTAAAAATTGTAATGGTACTTTAGTTGTTATTGAAAATGAAGAAGATTTAACTCCAGAATATCTAAGTGAACTTGCAGGAAGATATGTTCCTGATAGAGTTATTCTTGAATTAAACTGTATGTGGGATTTATCAAAATTATATTTTCCAGAATGTTATAGATTAGCACAAGTTTTAACATTTGTTGATGCTTCTACATTTGAAGTTTATTACAATAATATGCGTCAAAAATTCAAAGAATTAATTGAATTCTCTGATGTTGTAGTTTTCAACAGAGTTGATGATATTGACCTTAGTCAATATCAAACAGGTTTAAAATTAATGAACTCTAATGCTCAATTTATGATTATGGGTGAAGATGGTATTACTAAAAAAGCTTTTGAAGAACCATTACCATTTGATATTACAAAAGATGTTATTGAAATTGAAGATGAAGATTTTGGAATTTGGTATATTGATACATTTGAAAATCCAAAAAGATATGAGGGTAAAACAGTTTCATTTAACGGATACGCTACAATATCAAAGAAACTACCTAAAGGTACTTGTATAATTGGTAGACACGCAATGACATGTTGTGCTGATGATATTCAATTTTATGGACATTTATGTATGAATGCTGATAAATTTAAAGTTAAAAATAAAACATGGGTAAATGTTGTAGCTAAAATTGAATTTGAATATTCTGAAGAATATCAAGAAGAGGAAGCTGTATTATATCCAGTTTCAATTACACCTATTAAATCATTAAAGAAAGCTGTATTAGACTTAAGGTAGTATATGGCATTTATTAAAAACTTAAAAAGAACATGTGCAGTATGTGGTAACATTCATAATTTTCAAAAGATTGTAGAAACAGAAGGCATTGGAATGAGAGATCTTGATACAAGACTTCCAGGTCTATCAAGAAATATGATGCATCTATTTATGGAAAAATGTCCTAAGTGTGGATATGTTAATAATGATATTTCAATCTTAATTGAAAATTTTGATGAATCAGAATTAAAAAACGAAAATTATCAAAAAGTATTAAATGATGATAATATTAATTTTGCATTAAAAAAATTTGTTCTTCATGCATTATTACAACAAAAAAGAGATAATAAAAAAGCTGGAATGGCTTATTTAAAAGCTGCTTGGATGGCAGATGATGCTAAAAAAACAAAAGAAGCAAGACTTCTAAGAAGTAAGGCTATTAAATATTTAGAATTATCATTAGATAATGAAAAAGATAATAAGGATAATATTAATCTTATTATTGTTGATTTATATAGAAGAATTGGAATGTTTGATGAAGCTAGTGATTATGCTAAATATTTACTAAATAATTTTGGGCTAGAAAAATACAAACAAAATATTTTAATGTATCAAATTAAATTATGTCAAGATGAAGATGTATTAGATCATACAATACCTGGTAATTATAATTTCTTAGTTGAGAGAGCGGACAATGAATAATAATGTATTAATAAGTAGTTGTTTACTAGGAAAAAATTGTAAGTACAATGGTGGAAATAATAACTGTGATGATTTAAAAAAATTAATAGACAAATATAATTTGATTGAAATATGTCCAGAAGTATTAGGAGGATTACCTACTCCTAGACATCCAAGTGAGATTGTAAGCAATAAAGTTATGAATAAAATAGGAGAAGATGTTACAAAACAATTCATTTTAGGCGCAAATATTGCTCTTAATATTGCAAAAAAATATAATGTTAAATATGCAATTTTAAAAGCAAACAGCCCATCATGTGGATTTGGTTGTATTTATGATGGAACATTTTCTGGTAAAATTACAAAAGGTAATGGAGTAACTGCAGATTTACTATATAAAAATGGTGTAGTTATTTTAAATGAAAACAATTTTTATGAACTATTAAAATAAAAGGTCACAAAGTGAATATTCACTTTGTGACCATATTATTTTTGTACTAATGTTTTATTTGAAATAAATCAAATAAAATGGTATAATAAGACAAATAGGTGGTATTTATGATTGTAAACGTTGAAGAAAGTCGTAACAAGTGTATTGTTTTATTAAAAGAAGCAGATTTTCATTTTAAAGCTAGAAACTTTGAAGAAGCAGAAAAACTATATTTAAAAATATGTAGAATTGCCGAAAACATATTTTGCAAAACTTCTTTAAAAAAAGATTCAAATGCTTTAATAGAATATTATTCAAAAATTATTAACTTTTATGAAAATTCAAACAATAATGAATTTGTACAAAGATGGCATCAAAAATTAGTTGGTATTTTACAAACATCATGTGAAAACTCATTTAGTCCTGATGATTATCATCAACTAATGGATTGGTATCTTAGAACAATCAATATCATGATTGATAATGAAGACTATAATGCAATCATTAGAATGGCTTCAAAAATGCATGAAAAAGCTAAAATATTACTGTTTAATACTAAAACAGATGATGATGTAAAATACATAATTATATCAAGACTATATCTTGCGAATGCTTATCAACAAACAAACAAACTTTTTAAAGCGTATTTCTATTATTATATTAGTAGTAAAAAACTTCATAAAATGTATGAAAATAAAAAAGATGAAGGTATGAAAAATGACCTAATAAACATTTATCAATGTTTATATGAATTAAGTAACCACAAATTAACAAAATTTATATCAAAAAAATGGAAAGTAAAAATTTTACTTTTAAAAGGAGATAACAATGAATAATTTAATTTTTAGATTTTTAACAGAAAACAATGTTCCTGCAGATGAACTTGGGAAAAACTGGGAAGTTTTTGAAATAATTGCGATAGTATTTGCAGTATTACCTTGGATTTTATTAATTGTTTATTTATTATTTTTAAAGAAATATCGTGTTAGATATTTTGTAAATGGTGAACTTGTAAATGAAACATTTTACAAGAAAAATTGTGAAGTTGCACCATTTGAATATAATGGTATTACAACTTGGTATACTGATGAAGAATGTACTAATAAATTTACAAAAAAATCATTAACTGAAAATATTAAACTTTATGGAAAGAATGAATAGAAAATTTACTTTTTATTTAGAAATAACTACATTTTGTAATATGTCATGTCCTTTTTGTCCTTCATTTACTAATAAGATAAATAAGAACATGGATTATGAATCAGCTGTAAAAGCAATAAATAAAATAAAAAAACATATTGGTTTATTATATTTTCATGTACTTGGTGAACCACTTTTACATCCTAATTTTTCAAGTATATTAGAATATTGTGAAAATGAAAATATTCCATTTGCTGTAACAACAAATGGAACTCTTTTAAATAATAATAAAGAATGCTTATTAAATAAGCAAAATATTTCAAAAATTAATGTTTCATTACAATCATTAATTCAATATTCACAAGATAAATTAGATAATTACCT
>JAZKYN010000079.1:0-2297 GCA_045612145.1 Bacilli bacterium | reverse complement strand
AGGTGACACCATTTCTAATGGCTTCGCAATTACATCACGGATAAATAATTCCTGTGAAAATAATGGTAACACAACCAATATTTGCATCACCAAAAGCAATAAAAATTTCTTCGTTTTCATAGCAAATAACTTTTTCATTATGAGACAATGAATAATTGAAAAGTAAAATTTAAAATCAAACAACTTGATGACGTAATTAATTTTTTGTTCCCCAATTATATAAATTTGCTATACCTGTTTCTGAAGAAAAATCACGTGTTAATTTACTTCTCCAAACAATATTTCCATTTACAGCAGAAACATAATAGTAATAATGCTCAAATGAATCAATCGCAACTTCTATTTTATAACACAAATAAGGCTCTATTTTTAAATCCTTAAATATAATCAATCTATTTGATAATATAGTCGAATCATTTATTCTATTATCGCTTAATTTCAACTTTTCCGCAGCCTGCTCTTTTGTCAAAACTGGTGTAGTTTCAATATCGTTTGAAAATAAATTTGCTCCCATTATTACATATGTTGTATCAGAAAGAGGATGTAAAGTTAAGTCATATCCATCAACAGGAATTTGTTTATAAATGACATCAAATACAAGATGTTGGTCATTTATTAAGTCAGTAAGAACTCTTAAATTCCCTGCAGAAAAATTAGGATTTATCTGTTTCATATAATTATCAATGAATTGGCGTTCTACTTGATAATCATTGATAGTGTCGCCATCTTTTGCATTTAATGTAGATGCTTTGATTGGTTTTGCGACAATGTCATTAATGAAAAACTCACTATTCATAAATAGTTCTTGCTCCAGTTCAATAAAATCCTCTTGAGCAACGAGTGGCAAAGCAAGTAACATTTGCATCACCAAAAGCAATAAAAATTTCTTTGTTTTCATAGCAAATAACTTTTTCATTATGAGACAATGAATAATTGAAAAGTAAAATTTAAAATCAAACAACTTGATGACGTAATTAATTTTTTGTTCCCCAATTCTCCAAATCAGCCATACCAACTTCTGAAGAAAATGATATTTCTAAAGATATTTTTTTTATAATTTCTCCATTTATAGCTGAAATATAATAACAATAACTTTCTAAATTACAAAGTAGGACTTCTATTTTATAACATAAATGCGGTTCTCCTTTCAAAGCCTTATAAATAACCAACTCATTTAAGAATACAGATTCATCAGTCACTAAATTATTAGTTAATTTAAGTTTTTCAACTGCTTGTCCTTTTGTAAGAATAGGTGTAGTTTCAATATCATTTGAAAATAAATTTGCACCCATTACTAACATTGTTGTATCAGAAATAGGATGTAGTGTTAGAGCATAACCATCAACTGGAATTTGTTTATAAATAATATCAAACTTAAGATGCTCTTCTGGGGTTATCGCGATACTAACATTTAAATCCCCAGCCGAAAAATTAGGATTTATACGTTTCAAATAGTCATCAATAAATTGTCGTTCTGCTTGATAATCATTGATAGTGTCGCCATCTCTTGCATTTAATGTAGATGCTTTGATTGGTTTCGCAACAATATCATTAATAAAAAGCTCACTTGGTTCTCCAAACATCTCGCGCTCTAATTCGGTATAAAGCTCTTGAGCAACAAGCGGTAACACAACTAATATCTGCATCACCACAAGTAATAAAAATTTCTTTATTTTCATAATAATTGTTTTTTTTAGTATTAGACTATAAAATAATTAAAATGATTAAAATCCTTTGCTATTTTTTTAGTGTTAAACAATAAATTAATTAAAATCAGTTTTCTTAAAACCATATCAAAATAAGGTGTATTGAAAATCATGCGACAAATATACAAAAAATCATAAAAACAAAATTTTATAATATTTTTTTCAAAAAAAATTCAATTCATATATCTCCTAATATAGGTCAAAAAAAACATCACAAAAATACAATAACCCCCTCCCCATTTTAAATATACTATACAGCTACCTTCAAGCAACCTTCACCCTACCTACAAAACACCCTTTAAAATACAATAAGCCCCCCCTAAAAAACGAATCAGCAAAGTCTCAAAACGACCTTGCTGATTTATTCATAAATTATCTTTTAGTTTCTATACTCCACCTATCCTTACACATAAATTCTATTCACACACCGGACGGACAGATTGTCCGGTAGTGCGAAATTCATTACCACTATCTACATCAGAAGAAATAAAGAATATGTGACTAGCAAGCGTTGCGTTGTTAGTCTCAGTGTCGAGCGAACTTGACCAATAGTGACCGTACCTCTCACTAACAAAACTACTTGTGACCATG
>JAZKYN010000078.1:0-6787 GCA_045612145.1 Bacilli bacterium | reverse complement strand
ATTTACAGCAAAAGATTCAAGCAATAATTTAACGGAAACAGAATTAATCGAGATAAAAATAATTGATACAACATCACCTACAATAAATAAACTAACACAAATTGAAGTTTTTGACACAGAAATTAGTGAATTTAATATAGATACATTTATTGATATAAAAGATGATTATGATTCTAATCCTAAAATTATATATACAATTTTAAATGAAGAAATAAAGAATAAATTAGCGCAAGGTATTGAAATGGAATTCACTTATTTTGGTATAGATGAAAGCGGAAATAAAACTGAAGAAATAAACTGTAAAATTACTCCTATTGATACAACACCACCTACAATATTAGTTGAAGACATAACAATAAATGATGTTGATTTTAAAAACATAAATTATGATGAATATATAATAATAAAAGATAACTTTATGGGTAAAATCACTCTTCAAAAAGAATACTATATTGATGAAGATAAAGTAATAGAAGATGTGTTTAATGAAAAATTGCAAAAGGGAGAAATAGGAACTATTAAATATATTGCATATGATAGTGTATTAAACTATTCGAATGAAGCTATTCAAAAGATAATTGTAATAGATACAACACCTCCATCTATAATAGTTAATAATATTAATAACAATGAAAAATATATAAATATAGAAAGTATTGAATATGAAATAAAAGATAATTTTGAAAAATGTAGTGTATCAATTTATCTAGATGATCTTCCTTATAATAATGAAAAGATAGAAATAGGTAAACATAGACTATTTATTGAAGCAACAGATCTTAGCGGTAATAGTAAAACTCTCTATTTAGAATTTGAAATAATTGAAGATAATTTAATTGGATGTGGAAATGATTTAACATGCTATATTAATAATTATTTAGAAATTGTAATCATAGTTGGCGTATTATTATTGCTGGTTTCGGGAATGATTATTGCTCATTTAATAATAAAAAATAAAAAAGAAGAAACTATGTGATTTTTTACTTTACTAAAAATATTAAATGTGGTATAATAATTTGAATAATCGGCTATTAATAGGAGGCTTATTTATGTGTAAAAAATGTTATGTAACAACACCAATTTATTATGCTAGTGGTAAAGTACAAATCGGAAACAGTTATACAACTGTCGCATGTGATGTGTACGCTAGATTTAATCGTCAAATGAATAGAAAGACATTTTATCTAACTGGTATGGATGAACATGGTCAAAAAATCGAAGAGGCTGCAAAATTAGCAGGAGTAACTCCACAAGAACATGTTGATAGAGTTGCTAAAGAAACAAATGATTTATGGCACACAATGAAAATAAGTCATGACTACTTTGTTAGAACAACAGATAAAAATCATGAAGAATTAATTCAAAGAGTGTTTGAAAAAATGCTTTCTAAAGGTGATATTTATCTTGGTTCGTATACTGGTAATTACTGTGTATCATGTGAAACTTTCTATACAAAAAGTCAACTAGGAGAAAATGAAACTTGCCCTGATTGTGGTAAACCAACAAAACTAGTTGCTGAAGAAAGTTATTTCTTAAATTTAAAGAAATACGCGACCAAATTACTTGAATATATTAATGAACATCCTGATTTTATTCAACCTGAAACAAGAAAAAATGAAGTTGTTTCGTTTATTGAAGCAGGTCTTGAAGATTTATGTGTAAGTAGAACTTCATTTGAATGGGGAATTAAAGTTCCATCTAACCCTAGACACGTTGTTTATGTTTGGGTTGATGCTTTATTCAATTATTTAAGTGCTTTAAATTATGATACAGAAAATGATGAATTATATAAAGATTTCTGGTTAAATAATGACAATGCTTGTCATGTTGTAGGAAAAGATATTTTAAGATTCCATGCAATATACTGGCCAATTATGTTAATGTCAATGGATATTCCTATTAACTTTAAATTATATGTTCATGGTTGGATTTTAACAAAAGAAGGTAAAATGAGTAAATCAAGAGGAAACGCTGTATATCCAATGGATTTAATTAACAGATATGGTGTTGACTCTGTAAGATATTATTTAGCAAAAGAATTGCCACTTGGAAATGATGGATTATTTAGTTATGAACGTTTCATTGAAAGATATAATACTGAACTTGCTAATGATTTAGGTAACTTAGTTTCAAGAAGTGTATCAATGATTAATAAATATTTTGGTGGAAATGTTCCTTCAAAAGATTTAGAAGAAACTGAATTTGATGAATCATTAAGAAATGTTGCAACAAACTCAATTAAAGACACTATTAATGCATTTAATGGATTTAGATTACAAGATGGTATGAACGCAACATGGCAATTTGTAAGAAGAGTTAATAAATATATTGATGAAACTGCTCCTTGGGTTCTTGCAAAAGATGAATCATTAAAAGGAAAACTTGCAAGTGTTATGTATCATTTAGCTGAATCATTAAGAGTAATTGCAATCTTAACTGCTCCTTATTTAGTAGAAACTGCTCCAAAAATCTTATATGCAATTGGAAAAGAAAATGAAGAATTAAGACTTGATACTTTAGAATTTGGATCAAGTTTTGAAGGTATTACTACTAATAAAGTAGATAATTTATTCCAACGTTTAGATATGGAAGCTGAATTAAAATACTATGAAAGTTTAAAAGTTCAAGCTGAAGCGCCAAAAGAAGAACCTAAAAAAGAGGAAGAAATCGCTAAAATAAGTATTGATGATTTTGCAAAAGTTTCATTAAAAGTAGGTGAAATTGTTGAATCAAAGAAACATCCTAATGCAGAAAAACTATTAGTTTCACAAATAAAAATAGGAAATGAAATAAGACAAATTGTATCTGGTATTGCAAAATACTATGATCCTACTAACTTAGTTGGAAAAAAAGTTATCGTTGTGACAAATCTTGCACCAATCAAAATTAGAGGTGTAGAATCTTGTGGTATGGTATTATGTGCAGCTGATGGTGAAGACTTAGAATTAATTGAAATTAAAAATTTACCTTCAGGAGCTGTAGTAAGATAGTATGTTCGCATTATTAAGTAATACACATTTTGATTTAAAAGTATTAATTCCTATTGCTTTATTATTATTTATTGCGGCTATTATACCTGTTATTTTATCTGCTCTTAAAATAAAATTTATTCCTGTTCTTGTTGTTGAAATTGTAGCTGGAATACTACTTGGTTCATTTAAATCAAGTGAATTATTCGCAACACATGGACATATGAATCCTTTAATGGAAGGTTTATATATTGTTGGAATGGGAGTATTATTATTCTTAAGTGGATTAGATACAGATTTTTCAGTATTTAAACGAGTTCCTAAAGAGGAAAAATGCGTTCATATTAATGCGTTAACAAATGTATTACTATTATGTGTTATTGCATTAAGTGTAGTATTATCATTGTTCTTTAGTAAATTTATGAGTAATAAAGTGTTAGGTGTAGTTTTATTAACAATTGTATTTAGTAGTACATTTGCATCAATTGTTATACCGCTAATTCATGATGAAGGATTACATCATTCAACAATAGGTAAAATTATAGCAACTTATGCAACAAAGTCTGAATTCTTGTCGATTTTAACTTTAAGCGTTGTAATGCTAGTAGAAGGATTTATGGGTGAACATTCAAATCCTTGGTTATTGCTTGTAATGATTGTGGTTTTATTTTTAGTTTATGTATTTAATAGATATTTTAAATTAGAAAGATTTAAAAAAATATCTGGTGGAATAGTTCACTTTAGTGTAAGACTAATAATTGCAGTATTATTAGGGTTAATGATTTTATGTAGTGTTTCAGGAGTTGAATATATTCTTGGAGCATTCTTAGCTGGATCTGTTATAAAATCTGCAAAACCTACTAAAGAAACTATTCACAAATTAGAATCTATTGGCTATGGTGTATTTGTTCCAATGTTTTATATCCTTGTTGGGGTAAAAGTTGGTATGCAAATGTCAATAGTTGAAATGGTTAAATGGGAAAATTTATCATTAATTTTATTATTGTTTGTTTTATTAGTTGTAGTTAAAATACCATTTGCTTATTTATTTAAATGGTTTAAATTATCAACTGTTATACAAACAACAATATTTGTAGCATGTACATTGATTACATCTATTACTGCAAAAGAATTTGGAGTTATAGATGAACAATTAGTAGATGCCTTAATTGTAGCTTCATGTTTAACATGTATAATTCCGCCAATTTTATTTGATATCACTGGTAAATATGGATATAGTAAAATTGAATGTGATGAAAGAATTGTTAATCCAAATTAAAAACACAGCATTGTAAAAGGTAAGGAAAATGGAAAACGAAAAAAATAAAAGTAGTAATACTATGGTAATAGATGAAGCTGTAGCTCAAAAAAGAGATAAAGAACAACAAAAACAAATGAAAAAATCAATTGTTCTTGTTATTATAGGTTCATTAATTTACTCATTTGGAGTTGTATGGATTTTACAACTTGGAGGTTTTTTCTCTGGTGGTGTAACTGGAACTTCTCAATTAATTGTTGGATTGGTTGAAAAATTTGGAGGATCTAGTGCTATTAGAGGATATTTAGGGGTATTTGTTGGTTTAATAAATGTTCCTCTATGTTTAATAGGATGGCGTGGTGTAAGTAAAAGATTTGTTATTTTAACGGTAATGTCAATTGCTATTCAAACTGTCGTAATGAGTTTATTATCAAATTTAACAATAAGTCCTTTTGTGCATATCTTAAGTGATAGTTCAGCATCAAATGGTGTTGTAGATTTCTTTATGAATGGTAATTTCTCAATTATTAGAGATAGAAATAGTGCTTATGTGGAGGATGTATTCATCTTATCAATGAATGCTGGAACAAGATTATTACTTGCAATAACTGGAGGATTAATTACTGGTTTTGGTGCTGCCCTTTGTTTAAAAGGTGGAGGGTCAACTGGTGGTATGGATATTATTTCAAACTATCTTGTTATGAAAAAAAGAATTTCTTTTGTTAAATACCAATTTACTGTTGACGTAATAATAATTGTTGCTTCAAGTTTAATAAGTGTTGAAAACGTGTTATATACAATTGTTAGATTAATTGTTTATATGAAAGTTATCGAAGCTGTTTATAAAATTTATGAAACAATTAGAATAGAAGTTATAACAAATAGTGCTGATGGTATCAAGAAAAAATTATTCGAAAACTTCAGTCATAGTTTAACAATCTATGATGCTGTTGGAGGATATACTGGCCAAGGCAAAAAAGTTATTGAAGCATATATTAGTAACTTCGAATTAAATGAATATTTAGAGATTATAAAAAATGAAGATCCAAATGCGTTTGTTGTTATATCACAAGTTAAAACAATACGCGGAAATTATGTACAAAGAACTGTAGTATAAAAAAGGGCTAAATGGTTTACAAAAATATAAAAATAGTGTATAATAGGTACGATACATTTAGTCGAGAGACTTTAAACCCACAAACTTAAGCCCTTCATAGAAGAATATTAGGAGGAAAATAAAATATGCGTACTACTTATATGGATACTGTCCAAAGCGCAAGAGAAAATCGTAAATGGTATGTAATTGATGCTACTGACTTAGTTTTAGGTCGTATGGCTGTTGCAGTTGCTACTGTTTTAAAAGGTAAACATAAACCTACTTATACACCACATATCGATGGTGGAGATTATGTAATCGTTGTTAATGCTGACAAAATTGCAGTAACAGGAAACAAATTAAAAGATAAAAAATACTACCGTCATTCACAATACGCTGGTGGTTTAAAAGTTCGTACTTTAGAAGAACAAATGGCTAAAAAACCAGAATCAATCGTTGAAATGGCAGTAAGAGGTATGCTTCCAAAAGGCCCTCAAGGAGATAACATGTATCGTCGTTTATATGTTTATGTTGGTTCAGAACACGAACAACAAGCTCAAAAACCTGAAGCATTCCCATTAGAAGTTAAATAGGAGGAAATAGACAATGGAAAAAGCAGTTTATCAAG
The DNA here is from genome assembly GCA_045612145.1 of Bacilli bacterium. Lineage (GTDB taxonomy): Bacteria > Bacillota_I > Bacilli_A > ML615J-28 > CAG-313 > CAG-313. The sequence continues at coordinate 836 of JAZKYN010000078.1, read as the reverse complement.
CAACTGGTCGTCGTAAAAGTTCTGTTGCAAGAGTACGTTTAGTACCTGGTAATGGTAAATTTATCGTTAACGATCGTAATTTCGTGGAATATATTCCTTCAGCAGCTATTCGTTTAGACGTTTTACAACCACTAAACTTAACTGAAACTAGTACTCAATTTGACATTTATGTAAATGTTAATGGTGGTGGAATCAGTGGTCAAGCTGGTGCTATTCGTTTAGGAATTAGCCGTGCATTACTTTTAGTTAATCCAGATTATCGTCCAGCTCTTAAAAAAGCAGGTTTACTTACTCGTGACCCTCGTGCTACTGAACGTAAAAAATACGGTCTTCGTAAAGCTCGTCGTGCACCACAATTCTCAAAACGTTAGTCGTAGTATTAAAAATACGCTTAGCTTATGTTTATTTAAGACCACAAAATATTCTTTGTGGTCTTATTTTTTCAAAAAAATATTTGATTAAAATGATTTTTTGAAAGAAGGAGTAGATTATGAAAAACATTAAATTATACAATTCTTTAACAAATAAAATTGAAGACTTTAAAACAATAAAAGAAAATGAAGTGTCAATGTATGTGTGTGGTCCAACTGTATATAATCATATGCATATTGGTAATGCAAGACCTGTAATCTTTTTTGATACAGTTAAAAAGTTTTTAGAATACATTGGATATAATGTAAAAATGGTTTCAAACTTTACTGATATTGATGATAAAATTATAAAAAAAGCACAAGAAGAAAATATAACTGAAGAAGAAGTATCATCAAAATATATCGAAGCTTACTTAAAAGCGTGTGAAAAAATAGGTTGTGCTGATGATATTGAACATCCGAAAG
>JAZKYN010000077.1:0-13733 GCA_045612145.1 Bacilli bacterium | reverse complement strand
TTTTTAATTCATTTTATTAAGATAATTTCTTAGTTAATTCTCTATAACCTTCAAATAGGTTCTTTTTCATTTGTAATGCTTCTTCCATTGGAGTAGCAACTATTTGGTTGTTGAAGATACCCATACATTTAGCACCTTCACCTTTTAGGATTTCTTCTACTGCGCCATTTCCAAGTCTGCTTGCAAGAACTCTATCAAATGGTGAAGGTCTTCCACCTCTTTGAATATGTCCAAGAATGGTTGCGCGAGTATCATATCCTGTGTATTCTCTTACTTGTTTTGCAAGTTCTCTTACATCAGTTATATGTTCAGTTATAACAATTAATACATGTTTACATTTTTTCTCTTGACATTTTTTTACAGTATCAATTACTTCATCTAAACTATAACCTGTTTCTGATGTGATAACTAAGTCTGCACCTGTTGCAACAGCTGCCGCATAAGCTAAGTCTCCACAGTAACGTCCCATTACTTCAACGATTGAACATCTTTGATGTGAATGTGATGTATCTCTTAATTTGTCAATAGCTTCTACTGCTGTATTAACTGCTGTGTCAAAACCAATTGTAAATTCAGTTGATGCTATATCATTATCAATAGTTCCAGGAATACCTACGCAAGTTATACCCATTTTTGCAAGTTTCATTGCGCCTTTATATGTTCCGTCTCCACCGATAGCAACTAAAGCATCGATTCCACGATTGTTTAATTGGTCTCTTGCGATTGATGCAACTTCGTCTTTTGCGAATTCAGGAAGTCTAGCAGAACCAAGTACTGTTCCACCATAGTTAAGAATATTTGTTACACTATGACGTTCGTAAGGAAAAATTCTTCCTTCTACTAATCCTTTATAACCATCTTCTACACCATATACTTCTAATCCATGAGCTAATGCTGAACGAACTACTGCACGAAGTGCTGTGTTCATTCCTGGAGCATCTCCACCAGATGTAAGTACTGCTATTTTTTTAATTTCTTTTGCCATGTTGTGCCTCCACAAATTGTCAAATTATAGTTTTATTTCCAATAATTATACTACATTTTGATTAAAACTGACATTTATTTGCTTTTATTTTACTTGTTTTAAGTGCCAAATATTATTTGCATAATCTTTGATACTTCTATCAGCAGCAAATCTTCCCGCTTCACTAATATTAACAAGTGACATTTGGTTGAAACGTTTTTTATCTTTATAAGTTTCATCCATTTTGTTATGAACTTCCATATAATTTTCAAAATCCGCAAAACACATGTATCTATCAGCAACACCACTATTTGTTAATAAGTAGTTTGCAATGTTTTCAAAACTCTTTCCTGCAAATCCTTTTTTAAGTGTTGCGACAATACTACGAAGTTCTTTACTATTGTTGTAATAATATGTTGAGTTATATCCACTCTTCCATAAATCATCAACTTCTTTTGCGCTCATACCAAAGATGAAGATATTATCATCACCAACTGCATCACAAATTTCAACGTTTGCACCATCCATTGTACCAAATGTTACAGCACCATTAATCATAAATTTCATGTTACCTGTACCACTTGCTTCAAATCCTGCAAGAGAAATTTGTTCACTGATTTCACTTGCTGGCATTAAGTATTCTGCAAGTGTTACACAGTAGTTTTCAATGAATACAACATTTAATTTTTCTTTAATTTTTGGATTCATTTCAATATCTTTTGAGATATAGTTAATTAATTCAATTACTTCTTTAGCATGATAATATCCAGGAGCAGCTTTAGCACCAAAAATGAATGTTTGTGGTGTCATTTCTAAATCTGGATTTTCTTTTAATTTATTATATAAACTAATAATTTTTAAAATATTTAAAAGTTGACGTTTATATTCATGTAATCTTTTTACTTGGACATCAAATCTTGTATTAGGATCAAGTACTAGACCTTGTTTTTTGAATGCCATATTTGCAAAATCAACTTTATTTTCATATTTGATTTTTGATAGTTCATCAAGAACTTTTTCATCATCATGATATGCAATAAATTTCTTTAAATGTGATGCATCTTTATACCATTCATGTCCAATAGTTTCATCTAATAAATTAGAAAGTCTTGGATTTGATTGATGTAGCCATCTTCTATGCGCAATACCATTTGTAACGTTTGTAAATTTTTCTGGTGTTATTTGATAATAATCATTGAATAGACTTCTTTTGATAATATCACTATGAAGTGCTGATACACCATTTACTTTATGACTTGCTACAACGCTTAAGTTTGCCATTCTGATACGGTTATTTGCGATAATTGCCATTCTACTGATCTTATCCCAATCTCCAGGATACATATTCCAAAGATCAGCTGTGTATCTTCTGTTAATTTCACAAATAATTGAATGGATTCTTGGAACAGTTTTTCTGATTAAATCTTCGTTCCAAGTTTCAAGTGCTTCAACAAGAATTGTATGGTTAGTATAACCTACTGTTCTTGTTACAACATCCCATGCTTCTTCCCAACCGAAACCATTATCATCCATTAAAATTCTCATAATTTCTGGAATACAAATTGCAGGATGCGTATCATTTATATGAATTGCTGCATATTCAGGTAATGTATGTAAATCGCCATAACGTTTTTTATGGTCATTAATAATATTTTGAATTGATGCACTTACTAAAAAGTATTGTTGTTTTAAACGTAATGTCTTACCCTCAGAGTGATCATCTGATGGATATAATACTTTTGATATTAATTCTGCTTCTGAATTTTCTTTAACTGCTTTAAAGTAGTCACCTTGAGAAAATGAAGCCATATCAAATTCGTTAATATTACGTGATTTCCAAAGTCTTAGTGTTGATACTGCATTTGAAGCACCTCCAGATATTAACAAGTCATAAGGCATTGCTTCAATTAATTTAGAATCATAGTATTCAACTTTCATTTTTCCGTTTTCATCCATGTATTCTTTTACAGTTCCACCAAATCTAACTTTTAAAACTCTATCACTTCTTGGAGTAAGCCAAACTTCACCACCTGGAAGCCAAATATCAGGCATTTCAGTTTGCCATCCATTTACGATTTTTTGTTTAAAAAGACCATAATCATATCTAATAGAAAAACCTGTTGCAGGATAGTCAAGAGCTGCAAGTGAATCCATAAAACATGCTGCAAGTCTACCAAGTCCACCATTACCAAGACCTGCATCGTTTTCTTGTTCATATAGTTCTTCTATTTCGAATCCATATCCTTTTAAAACTTCTTTATATTCATCAATAATCCCTAAGTTGTATAAATTAGTTTTTAGACTTCTACCTACTAAAAATTCCATACATAAATAATAGATTCGTTTTGATTGTTGTTCCTTAACTTTTCTGTTAAATTGTTTCTTTTTTTGAAGTAAAATATCTACAACAGACATACTAACAGCTTTATACATTTGATCAATACTTGCATCACTTGGTGTTACACCAAAATAATTGGCAAGTTTCTCTTCAATTTTTGCTTTAGTCTGCTCTGTTTTAGCTAATTCAATCGACATGCTTATTCACCCTATTTTTCTAAAATTTCCTCATACATCTTAATATATTCTTTTGCAGATGTACTCCATCCGAAATCTTTATTCATTACTTTTGTAACTTGTTTTTTCCATAATTCTTCGTTTTGATAATCATCTAAAGCTTTTTTTATTACATCATACATATCCCATGCATTTGTACCTTTAAATGTATATCCATTACCAGTATTTTTTTCAAAATTAATAATACTGTCTTTTAATCCACCTGTTTCTCTTACAAGAGGAATAGCACCATAACGTGATGCGATCATTTGTGATAATCCACAAGGTTCAGATTTAGAAGGCATTAAGAATAAATCACTTGATGCATAGATTTTTCTTGATAAATCTTGGTTAAATGCAATAATCGCACGTAGTTTATTTCCATATTTTCTTTCTAAATCTTTGAAGAATCCTTCATAATAAGAATCTCCAGTTCCTAAGATTACAATTTGTACTTTTTCTTCAAGAAGTTTTTCAAATACAGTTTTAACATAATCTAAACCTTTATGAGCGACTAATCTTGAAACCATACCAATCATAGGAATATTTTTATCAACTGGAAGACCTAACATATCTTGTAATTCTTCTTTGTTTGCTGCTTTCTTTTCAAATGATTTTTTATCATATGTTTCAAATAAAGCTTTATCTTTTGCAGGATTATAGAATACTTTATCAATACCATTTAAAATTCCACGAAGTTTTCCTTCTTCTTTTACACGGTTTGTTTCATATTGTAATCCATGTGCGTATTCTGGTGATAAGATTTCTTCTGCATATGTTGGACTAACTGTAGTTACATAGTTAGAAGATTCCATTGCACCTTTCATAATATTAATTCTTCCGTTATATTCAAGAATGTGAGCATCATTCATTGATAATCCAAACACATCTTCAACGATATCTTCATCGCATGCATAATTTCCTTGATATTCAATGTTATGAATTGTAAAGATTGTTTTTACATTTTTAAATCTTTCATCGTTATAGTATGTAGTTCTTAAATAAACTGGTACAAGACCTGTTTGCCAGTCATGAGCATGAACGATATCAGGAATTTCATTAATGAATAACATTACATCTATTGCAGCTTTACTAAAGAATGCGAATCTTTCTGCATCATCAAAGTAACCATAGAAGTTTTCGCGTTTAAAATAATATTCATTATCGATGAAATAATATTTAACGCCTGCTTCTTCATATTTGAAAATACCACAATATTGATTTCTCCATGAAAGCTTTGTATTAGTTTGGCCAATATATACAAGTTTATTCTTATATGCTTTATTTAATTTAGAATATAAAGGTAAAATTACACTTACTTCTAATTCTTCTTTTGCATTTTTTGCAATTCTTTTTGGTAAAGATCCAATTACATCTCCAAGTCCGCCTGATGCGAAGAATGGTTGTGCTTCACTTGCAACAAAGAATAATTTTTTTGCTTGTTCACCCATAATAATTATCTCCTATTTTATACCATTTTATTTTTTCCAAGATAATATGGAACTTCTTTACATCCTGATAAATTATTTCTGCTACGAATTGTAACGTTTTTATCTGTTACAACATAGTTTAATTTAACGTTATCTCCAGTAATAGTATCTTGCATTAAAATTGAATTTTTAACAACTGTTCCTCTACCAACTTTAACACCTCTAAATAAGATACTGTTTTCAACTTTACCTTCAATTTCGCATCCGTCAGCAATAAAGCTATCTGATACTTGTGCATCTTCTCCATATCTTGTTGGTGCAGAGTCTCTTACTTTAGTATAAACACGGTGGTTTTTATTTCCAAATAAAGCATCTCTTGTATCTTTTTCAAGAAGTGCCATATTATATTTAAAATAATTTTCCATTGAGTTTACATGTAAATAAACTCCTTTATATTCATAACCATAGATTTTTAAACCTTTAATATTGTTGAATACTAAATCTCTATGGAAAGATTCATAACCTTGTGCGATTGCTTCTTCAAGTAAACCTTGAAGTAATCTTCTATTTACAACCCAAATATTAATGCATGAGTTTGTTTCGTTTCCTACTTTTGATCTAAGTTGAGCATCAACTACTTTACCATTTTCATTTAATGTTAAATCCATATGATCTCTTAAATCATTTTCGCAAACACCTTTTTTATAGATTAATGTCATATCTGCACCTTTTTCTCTATGGTATGCAAATACTTCATTAAAATCAATTAAGTTTGCACTATCACAGTCCATTAATACAACAAGTTCTTCATGTTGTTTTTCAATGAATCCTTTGATACTAATTAATGCTTCAAGTCTAGATGTGAAAGCAACATCAGATTTATAACTACCAAATGGAGGGAAAATTACAAGTCCTCCGTTTTTTCTTGATAAATCCCAGTCTTTACCTGATCCTAAGTGGTCCATTAAAGATTGGTAATTTTTTTGCGCAAGAATACCTACGTTATCTACACCTGCATGAACTAAATTTGATAAAGCGAAGTCAACAATTCTATATCTTCCTCCAAAAGGAATAGATGCTGATGTTCTTTTTCTTGTTAATTCATCAATTGTTTCATTATGAATATTTGAAAAAATAATACCTAATGCGTTCATCTTATTTAGCCTCCTTTTGTGCAAATACTTCTTCTTCAATGTTTGCTCCAGCTTCTACTTTTGCGTTATCATGTACAATTGTTCCACGACCAATAACTGCAATTTCAACATCATCTGCTTTTGGAGCACCAACACATACGTTGTTTCCAATTGTTACTTTTTCGTCAATGATACTGTATTCTACTGTTGAATTTTCACCGATAACAGTGTTTGCAAATACAACACTATCTTTAACAACAGCACCTTTTTTTACTTCTACACTTGAACCAATAATACTATTGATTACTGTACCTTCAATTTTAGCACCATCAGTGATTAATGAGTTTTTAACTACTGCACCTTTTGCAATATGTTGTGGTTCAATACCTACGTTTCTTGAATGTATTTTCCAGAATGGATTATATAAATCAAATAATGGTTCTTCACCAATTAAGTCTTGGTTTGCTTCCCATAAACTCTTAATTGTACCAACGTCTTTCCAATATCCTTTAAATGGGTATGCCATCATTTTTTGGTTAGTATTTAACATATTTGGAATAATATTTTTACCAAAGTCGTTTTGACTGTTTGGATCAAGAGCGTCTTCTTGTAAATATTTTACTAATTTTTCTGTTTTGAAAATATAAATACCCATTGATGCTAAATTAGATTTTGGTTGTTTTGGTTTTTCTTCAAATTCTAAAATGCGACGACTTTCATCTGTATTCATAATACCAAATCTGCTAGCTTCTTCTAGTGGTACTTCAAGTACTGCAATAGTACAATCAGCATCAGTTTTGATATGTTCTTGTAACATCATATTATAATCCATTTTATATATGTGGTCACCAGATAGTATAAGAACGTGTTCTGGACTATAATTTTCGATGAAACCGATATTTTGGTAAATGGCATTAGCAGTTCCTTTATACCATTCACTTCCTGTTTTTGCTTGATATGGAGGTAAGATGTGTACCCCACCGAATGTTCTGTCTAAATCCCAAGGTTGTCCATTTCCAATGTATTCATTTAGTACAAGTGGTTGGTATTGTGTTAATACACCAACAGTATCAATATTTGAGTTTACGCAGTTTGAAAGCGGAAAGTCAATGATACGATATTTAGCACCAAATGAAACAGCTGGTTTTGCTACTTTAGTTGTTAATGCATAAAGACGGCTTCCTTGTCCTCCTGCAAGTAGCATAGCGATACATTTTTTTTGACTATACATTTTTCTTCTCCTTTTTTAATATTATTCCACTACTATACGGTAGATTTAACCTAATTGTATTATCGGATACTTGAATTTTGTATCCTTCGTATTCTGTGTAGCCTCCATATATTTTATCTTCGCTACATAGTTTTACTTCATAATATCCATTTTCAACATTATATATTTCATAATTGAACCATTCACTAAATGAGAAATTAAGTATTGTAATTACTTTTTCTCCTTTGAATGATGTTCTTTCATATGCAAGAACATTATGATCTTTATCATCAACACTTAACCATCTAAATCCATCCCAGTTTTTTTCATTTTCATATAAACTAGGATTTTCTTTATAAAAGTGATTTAATCGTTCTAGATATTTTTTTAATCCTTTATGTGTATCGTAATTTAATACACTCCAGTCTAATTCTTTTAATTCATTCCACTCACTAAATTGGCCAATCTCTCCTCCCATAAATAAAAGTTTTTTTCCTGGGTGAGTTAGCATATATGTATAGTATGATTTTAAACTAGCGAATTTTTGATTATATTCACCAGGCATTTTATTAATCATTGCACCTTTCATATGAACAACTTCGTCATGACTAAGTGGTAGGATATATTGTTCACTAAATGCGTATGTTAATTGGAATGTTAATTTATCATGATGATATCTTCTAAATATTGGTTCTGTTTTAATATAAGATAGTGTATCATTCATCCATCCCATATTCCATTTGTAATCAAAACCAAGTCCACCTTCTGATACCATTCTTGTAATACCAGGATATGCTGATGATTCTTCTGCAATCATTAAGATTCCTGGATAATATTCATGTACGACTGTATTTAATTTTTGTAAGAAAGCAACAGCTTCTAAATTGATATTTGTTCCAAAACTATTTGGATGCCATTTTCCTTCTTCTCTACAATAATCTAAATATAGCATTGATGCAACAGCATCAACTCTTATTCCATCAATATGGAATTTATCAAATAAAAACATTGCGTTTGATACAAGGAAAGATTGAACTTCAGTTCTTCCATAATCAAAACATCTAGTTCCCCAACCTTCATGTTCTTTTTTAGTTGGATCACTTGGTTCATATAATGGAGTACCATCAAATTCAATTAAGCCATGACTATCTTTTGTAAAATGTCCAGGTACCCAGTCTACAATAACACCGATATTATTTTTATGCATAATATCAACAAATTTCATAAAATCTTTAGGTGTTCCATATCTTGATGTAATTGAGTAATATCCTGTTACTTGATATCCCCATGATGGATCATATGGATACTCAGATACTGGCATTACTTCAACATGAGTATAACCCATTTCTTTTACGTATGCGGCAAGTTCTTCTGCAATCTTTTCATAACTAAACACTTCGCCATCAGGATATCTTCTCCAAGAACCAAGATGAACTTCATAAATATTAATAGGTGATGAAATAGATTGTTTTTTTGCTCTACTTTTCATCCATCTTGCATCTTTAAATTTATAGCCATCTAAATTGTAAACTCTAGAACCTTTATTAGGTCTAAGTTCTGAGTGATATCCATATGGATCACTTTTAAAAATTAATTTATTTCGTTTCGTTTTAATTGCATATTGATAACATGCAAATTCCTTAACTCCTGGAATAGTTATTTCATACAACCCATTATCAGAAATTCTATTCATAACATGAGTTGTACTATCCCAATTATTGAATTCACCAACAACAGAAACTATCTTTGCGTTTGGTGCAAACACTCTAAATGTAGTTGATTCTTTAGAATAATGTGCTCCTAAAAGTTCATAACTACGATAGTTAGTTCCTTGATGAAAATAATAAATTCCCTTTTCTTCCATTTTAGAATCCTACCTTTTTTCTTATTATACCATATTTTGAAATAAATAGCAATTAAATTTTATTTATTTTTATTTTTTACATTTTCGTAAAAAAATATACAAAGCAATTATTTCCTAGTGTTTTGTTATACTTTAATAATTATATTTATAAATTTATTATATAAATAAAAAAAGATGAAACTGCAAACTACAATTTCATCTTTTATTCAAAAGTGATATTAATTCTAAAAACAATAAATTTATTTATTGTTTTAATATAGCATACAACATTATTTAATACTACAAAAAATAATTAACAATTCTCGAATTTTTAACTTCACATTTATATAAGTTAAACCTTTTTTTGAATTGTCGAACGAAAGTCAAAATATTACAAAAAAAGATATGCCAAATAATATGACATATCTTTTATTATTTGTTTTAAATGATCATCGTTTCTATTTACTTCAGACACAATATAAGTAACATCGTTTATTTTAATTTCAATAGCCTTTTCTTTACTCATAAAATTCCTCCTTCATAGTAACGGACATTTAACTATTAAAGTGAGGTGGACAAAATTAAAAAAGTTATAAAAATATTAAAAATTGTGCACAGGATAAATCATACTTTCTGTTTCACACATCGACATTTAGTAACTAGGATACCTAGATTACATAACAAAAACCACCTTATTGGTGTTACACAACAAAGTGGTTAGTGTCTAAATTCTATGTTTTATTTATTATTTAATAATTTCATTATTTTTTTGATTTGCCTTTTAGAAAATAATCCAACATAAATATATTTAACATTATAATTTCCAAAATCAATTAATATAGCTTTGCTTTTATTAAATTGCTTAAAATATTTTTGTACTTCTTCTTTTCTGACTAATTCAATTTTTCTAATATTAGATATACTTTCGCACCATCCATCATTATTAGTTCCATCCATTATATTATTTTCAATAATTCCATTTTTAATAATTAATTTAAAAAATTCCGGAGTTATTAAAGCCAAAAACTCAAAAAGTATACCAAACCCCATTGGAACACAGATAAAATAAAATGGAACCACTGAATTACCAATTGTTAATAAATAGAAAACTAAGAATCCAATTAAATAAAAGCATATTGGAAAAATTAATATACAGATAAGACTTAAAATAATAATAAATTTAACTGGTATTATTTTCATATTTTTCCTCCTAATTAATCAAACCATCCTACTACCCAATCAATAATCACATCGCCGAATTCATCAACAACCCATCCAAAGACTGCTCCAGCAACTGCGCCGATAGCAAATCCTACCGGACCAGCGGCTGAACCTAAAGATGCACCTAATTTTGCTCCGGCCCATTTTCCAACAGCTGTGCCAAGCCTGTAGACACTTTATAGACTAGTATGTTTTTCCCTGCAGTCAAGCCAACATTAAGTGCTCCTTGACCAAAGGAATGACCATTTTGATAACTATAATATCCTGCTTCTATGACATCTAAAGCCATTAAACCAAAACCAATGTCTTTAAATATTTTTGCACTTGTTGAAGGTAAATTATACAAAGCAGTATATCCATTAATTCCATCAGCAGAATAATGAAAATCTAAAAATGCACGTCCATTTTTAGTCAATCCCCAAGCGATCCTTGCTCCAACCTCACCTAATGAAGTAAAATATCTTTAGTCAAATCTAAAGCATTGAATTGAGGATAATTCAAACCAGCAAAAATGTTGAATGAATTTAAATAACCAGGATTATTACCTAGGTTAAATAATCCACCTAATGCTAATGAATTAACCATTCCTCCACTAGTGCCAAAGCCAACATTAGAACTACTATACGCAATACTAATTGGATTATTATTCGCATAACTATATAAGTTAAGTCCATTAATACTTGATGGTTTTAAACTTAATACATCCGCTGGTTGAATAAATCTTCCTAGTTCAGGGCTATAATAGCGAGAGGTTACAAGAAAGAGGTTAGTTTCGACGTCATAATCTTGATTATCCTTGTGGACAATTATTTCATATAATGATTATACCACATTTTTTATATTAATACAAAATTAATCAACTAAAAATAAATTTATTATAGTCATACACTGAACTCAAAAGTGTTGCAAATTTGCTTATTTTACAGGCAGGATAAGAAAAATGCAACAAGTAGCATTTTCGACTGTTGCGACAACTGGGATACCCAGGTTTCGCTTTTGTCCACTAAATGTAAGAAAGAGTGAAACTGCGCAATACAGCTCCACCCTTAATGTTAAAGTGATGTTTGTTTTTTTTATATTTGTTCATTATCACACAAACTGCATTTGTTAATAAAACTGCAATTTGTAAATCTTGACCATCAGAATTATTCAAATTACTTTCTATCAAGGGTTGAATAACTTCTAACTCATATTCAGAGAAAGGTATAAATTCTTTATTAAATCTTTCTCCATGAAGAAATCTTGTTACATATCCAGCTAAATAATCTTCCTCTAATTCAAATCTATGATTCAATAATTTTCTAGAAGGCAATTCCAAATATGCTTCTAAGATTTTCTTTTCATATTTTTTAATCATTAAATCCCACTCCTTTACCACTTAAGAATAAGGTCAATAATAATTAATTATGAATAACTATGCGTGTTAATAAATTACTTTTTTCTTTTTTTACTTGTTAGCTTTATAATTGAATATATTATAATTATTATTATTGCAGAAATTAACCAGCTATATTTGTTATCAGGTTCGGGAGTATTATAATATCCATATATTGTAATTATGGCATATGCCAAAATAACTTGTACTATTTCAAATATATTTTTTTTCATTTTCTCTCCCTTCCAATAAACTAATATAAAATCCATGGTGAATTTTCAAAATCTGGGGTTGTTACAATAGCTCTAATCAAATTATAGTATTGCAAAGCAGTAAGACCATAACCTGCTATTAATCCTAAAGTACTTGCTTTTCCTAACAATGTAGCCTTGGCAGATGCTAAAAATGGGGTTGAATCAAATAACTTATCAATTTGATAAGAAGCATAAACATTAAAAATTGTTGGAATTTTAGAAGTCATTCTTGTTCCATAAAAAGGAATAGACATTAATGTAGGTTTACCAATCAGAATATTTCCTGAATTTGCAAACATGGCATTATTAATATCATTAGCTCCAGCCCAGAAACTATCACCATCAAATTTACTTTTTTTCCCTTGTGTAAATGCAACTTCAACCATATTAGCAGAAATTGACATACCATAAGTAACCATAATAGATCCTAAAATTTTTGTTACTCCAATACCGAAGCCAACAATTGATAACGAAATTCCACCACCAATAATTAATCCATTCAATGCGCCTTTGCCAATACCAGCAAATACATCTCCAACATCCCCACCAGACATTCCAGCAGAGATACCACCCATTGCTGCACCACCAACTACGCAAACACCAGTAATTATTGCAGAAATGATTAATAATGTTGGAATTGCTATATGCCCACTAGGATCGAAGTAAGAAATTGGGTTATTCAAGCAATAGCAGTATAAATTTAAACCATTTACTGATTGTGGGTCAAGATAACTTACATCATCTGGACTTATAAATCTACATAATTCGGGTGAATAATACCTTGAGGATAACCAAAATAACGAAGTTTCGACGGGTCTCTCACGAGTATCCTCATTTACCTTTAGCTTACATATTTGTAAGCTATTTTTATATTTCTAGTTTTCACTCCATTAATTACTTTAATATGACTTAGTGTTATATGGTCTATTAAGCTATTAATTAATTCCGGAGTTAATTCATCAAAGTTAAGATATTCTTTTAAAGCTTGTTTTAATTTTAGAATATTCTTTTCATTTAATGAATTTTTTAAAAACTTATCTTCAATTTCATTTAGTCGATTATTTATTTCTTTTTGTTCTTCTTGATATTTATCTAACATCTTTTGATAGTTACTACTACTTAAATTTTCTTCTATTAAATCTTCATAAAGCTTTATGACAATTTTCTCTATTTTTTGTAGTCTTACAAGAAGTTTATTTTTTTCATCGACTAGTTTTTGTAATTCATCGTCTGTATTAGCTTTCTCAATAATATTATTTAAGAATACATCATCACTTAAATTAAGTGATGTTATTAAGGATTTTATTTTATCTTTTACGACATTATATATTTCTAAATATCTTATAGTATTAGCTTCTATATCTATTCCATTTCTTACAGAATTACCAATACATCTGTAACCCCATACTAATCTTCCATCTCTTCTTTTGTTATAATAAAGGTTTAAGGTTCTTCCACAGTTTTCACACTTTATTAGACCTTTAAATAAATTAGGATGATTATGTCTACTAGGTCTTTGTCTATGTCTTATTAATTCTTGGACATGTTCAAAGTCTGTTCTTGATATTATTGCTTCATGGGTATTTCTTACTATGATATGTTCTTCTTTTGGAACTTTAGTACATTTTTTAGTTTTATAATTTTTAACTTCATATTTGTGATTTTCCATATCACCAATATAAACTATATCTCTTAAAATGGCTCCTACTGTTACAGTGTTCCAAGTTTCTATATCATAGTTTTTATACAT
>JAZKYN010000076.1:0-8442 GCA_045612145.1 Bacilli bacterium | reverse complement strand
TTCCTTTTTTATTTTAAAATTATTGCGTGTTAAATGATAATATGATATAATAAATTAGAAAAGAAGGTATTAAAATGAAAGAAAAATTAACATTAGATCAAAAACTACATCAAAGAAAAATAAAAAAACCTAATTTTATATACAATATATTAGGCTTTGTATGGAAAGTTGTTATTGCAAAAAAATATAACGTACATGTTAAATCTAAAGTAAATTTAAAAAAGGTTAAAGAACCTTTTATTATGATTAGTAATCATGCATCAAGACTTGATTATATGTTCACAGGCATTCCAATGTTACCAAAGAGAATGAACTTTGTTGCAGGATACAATGAATTCTTTAGATCACATTTACAAGGAGTATTTAAAATATTAAGAGTAATTCCTAAAAAGAATTTCACAGCTGATATATATACAATTAAAGAAATTAAAAGAGTTGTAAAAGCTGGTGGGAATATAATGATATTTCCTGAAGGTATGAGTTCAATTGGTGGATCCAATCAACCTGTCGCAATTGGTACTGGAAAATTAATAAAACACTTAGGAATTCCAGTATATTACTCTGTAATTAAAGGTGGATATTTAACTAGTCCCAAATATGAATTAACAGATAGACTTGGTTATATTGAAGTAGAAATTGATAAGTTATTTGAACCAGATGAAATAAAGGAACTTACACCTGAAGAAATAGAACAGAAAATTAACAAAGCTATTAAACATGATGATTACGAATGGAATTTGAAAGAACAACATACATATAAAACCAAAGCAGAAATTGCAAAAAATTTACATGATTTATTATTTTATTGTCCAAAGTGTAAATGTGAATTTACAATGGTTGGTGAACAAAATAAAATATATTGTACTAAATGTGGCAATGGAGCTACAATTGATAACACATATAAAATGACTCCATTTAATGATGAATGTGTAATACCAAAAACACAAACAGAGTGGTTTAATTTAGAAAGGGAAGTAGTAAAAGAACAACTTAAAAATAAAGATTTTAAATTAATTGAAGAAGTTGAACTTGGAATGCTGCCAAAATATGATTATTTGAAAGATCAAAAAACATCAGAAATTGTAGGTAAAGGTACAATTACATTAGATTTCACTGGACTTACATATATTGGAACAAAAAATAATGAAGAATTTAGTTTTCACATAAATTCTAGCGAACTTCCAACATACGGAATGTGTACAGACTTATCAAGATTTTATACATTTGTTGATGGAGAGTTTGTAGAGTTCTATCCTAAAAACAGAACAGTTGAAAAATGGTTTATGGCAACTGAGGAAATACATAGAATTAATAATGGGAAATGGCAAGATATTAAATAGAAAGAGGATTACATGAAAAAAATATATTTATTAATAAATATTTTACTTTGCTTATTTATTGTAGGATGTAAAAAAGAAAAAAAGATTGAAAGTATTATCGCAGATAAAAATGAAATTGTTTTAAATATTGGTGATAAAGAAACAATATCTTATGAATGTTTGCCAGATGGTGTTTCAGATGATGTTACATGGCATTCAAGCGATTATAATATAGTTACTATTAGTGATGGTATTGTTACTGCAGTTAATAATGGAACAGCTATTATTACTATTACAAGTAGTAAAAATAATAATATTAAGACAACAGTGAAAGTAACCGTTGTTTTAAGAAATTACAATATTACATATGTATTAAATGAAGGATTGCTGAGTGAAGATGTACCAAACTCATATGAAGAAAATGTTGGTTTAGCAACACTTCCAACACCAACTCGAGATGGATATACATTTGATGGTTGGTATTTAAATGATACACTAGTAACAAATATAGAATCAACATATAATAAAGATGTAACCCTTGTTGCAAAATGGACAAAAATTATAAAATACTATAATATCACATATGTATTAAACGAAGGTTTGTTGGGCGATGATGTACCAAATAGTTATGAAGAAAATGTTGGTTTAGCAACACTTCCAACACCAACACGAGATGGATATACATTTGATGGTTGGTATTTAAATGATACACTAGTAACAAATATAGAATCAACATATAATAAAGATGTAACCCTTGTTGCAAAATGGACAAAAATAATTAAATATTACAATGTTACATATGTATTAGATGAAGGAATATTCACAGAAGATGTAGAAAATACATATGAAGAAAACGTGGGATTATCAATACTTCCAACACCAACACGCGAAGGATATACATTTGAAGGTTGGTATTTAAATGATACATTAGTAACAAGTATTGATTCAACATATAATCAAGATGTAATACTTACCGCAAAATGGACAAAGATAATAAAATTCTATACAATTACATATTCATTAAATGGCGGAGAGTTCGAAAGTGATGTTGTATATGAGTATGAAGCGGGTATTGGATTAGAAACATTACCAATTCCAATTAAAGAAGGATATGAATTCTTAGGCTGGTTTTATAAAGATAATATCATTACAAAAATAGATTCTACTTTTAACAAAAATATTACTTTATCCGCAAGATGGACTAAACTTGAAAATGAAAATACTGAAGAAGCAGAAAGAATTATTAAATTAATTGATTTACTTCCATATAATACTACTTATATTGATAAAGAAGAAATCTTAAATATAAAAGCATTATATGACGCACTTGATAAAAACACAAAAGCTTTAGTTACAAATATTGATTATTTAAATGAAAAAATTGCATTCATTGAAGAAATTGAAAACAATACATCTGAAATTACATATGTGTTAGGAAAAGATATATCTTCTTCTAAAGATGAGTTATTTGTAAATTTCTTCTCAGACTTTTATTTATATATAAAGAGTTATCATGGAACAGCATATTTAATTTCTAAAGGCATTAGAAGTTTAGATGACTTTATTAAACTTGCTAAAAACTTTAATGCAGGAGATGGTAATTTAACTGAAATTGGTGATATTGCTGGAAGATATATGTTAACAAAAGATATTAACGGTATCTTAGAAAATCAACCGGAAACAGGTTTCTTTGGATATTGTTATAAAAATGATAGATATACAGATTTATTGCCCTTCTTTATTAGATTCTTTGCTTACTGGAGAATTGATGAAAGATATGCAAATACAAATAACTATGGTGCAGATATGTTTGCTGAATCATGGGCACCAACTGTTGATATTGCAAAATTCTTCTATTATACAAATGAAACTACATATGTAAAAACAGAAAGAATGCTAGATTGCTTTAACTATACATCAAATGTTATATATGGTGATCTTCCAACAGAAATATATGAAGGAATGGTTCTTCCTACAAATATTAGATTAAGAGGATATATTTTTGATGGATGGTATGATAACCCAGAATTTACTGGTGAAAAAATCACAACTATAACAGATACATCAAAGAAAGTAATTTTATATGCTAAATGGGTTGAAGATACAGCATTAAAAGATAAAGATGATGCTGCTATGGTAGATGTGTATATATATAATTTAACAACTAAACCTGCAAATGTTACAAAACTAACGGTAAGTTATGTAAGTGGAATGTATGAAGCGTTATCGTATAATGCAAAATCACAAGTAAAGAAATATAGTATATTAACACAATATGAAGATAAATTCAAAGAAGAGTTTTTAGAACCTGTTACTATAACAATTACTGCTCAAATTGATGAAGCCTTTGATGTTGAGTTTATTAGAAATAGTTTCTTAAATGATTTTAATATGGTTACGAATTCAAGTATAACTTCTTTTGAAGATTTTATAAACAAACGTTATACATATATGAAAAAGTTAAGTGATTTCTATGCTGACAAAGCTATGTATGGTAAATGGGGATATTTATTAGATATTCTATATAATGAATCAGCCGCAAAAGGTTTAAAAACACAAATCAATAGAATTAAAAATAATGAATCAGGTGATGCAGAATATGTATGTAAAGCACTAGCCTATTTATTCTTATCACAAGATGCTACATCTGATAATGAAATTTTAATTAATTATAGTAGTAATGATTTTCAAAGTAAACTTGTTAGTGAATTTGGTACATATAAATTAGTCTTTAGAACAGAATCAAACTTACCTAAAATTAATATCGAAGGATACGAATTTGTAGGATATTATGATAGTGAAAATAATTTAGTGACAAAGGTAACTGAGTTAATAAAAACAAATTTAATTGCTGTATATATTAAGAAATAATTTAAAATGTCTTATTCTAAAGAATAAGACATTTTGTTTTTTAAAAAAACACCGATATTACTTAATAAAATTAATGATTTTATATAGGTAAAATTCAATAAAATATGATAAAGTTACAAAATTGATTGAACGATATATTAAAATGTGTTATAATATATAAAAATGTTAAAAAAATAGGAGGTAAATAATATGAAAAAAATTAATATTAAAAACATAATTTCTATTAGTACAGTAGTATTATTTGCTTTTGTTTTGCTTACAACTCAAATGATGGTAAACATCTTAGCTAAATATCAATCTAATAAAGATTCTGGTGAAAAGAGTCAAGTTGCATCTTTTGTTGTAAATGTTGATATATTAGATATAACAAATACTATGACAATTACGGAAGGAATTGACTATGAGTTTACTCCAGGATCTAAATTAGAATTAGACATAAACTTAAATGGTATTAAAAATGAAGTAAAAGTAAAATACATTATTTCATTTGAAACATTAAATAATTTACCTATTAATATTACACATAATGGTACTGATATTATCACAAATAATATTACCGGTGAAATTAATCCGTTGAAAAGTACAAAAATTGAAGATATTATTATTGAATGGCCATCAGATAGTAATTCTTATTCATATAGCGGACAAATTGATTTAATTACAGTTACAGTTGTAATTGAACAAATTGATTAGGTGAATATATGAATAAAAAGAGAATACTTTTATTATTTATATGTATAATATCACTAGCTACAATATTATCAGTTTCTGTTGCATTGGCCAAATATATAAAAACAAAAACAACTAATATAGGTGTAAGTAGTGATAAATTTTATTTTACATTAAATTTATTAGGAAATACTAATACAGATGATACACTTGAAAAAGAATTTCACTTATATGGTGGAGATAGTAAAAATATAGTATTTTATGTACAAAACTATTTTGATGAATTAAGATATACTAATTCAAACATTAAATATAATGTAGAAGTAGTTGATGGAAGTAGTTACTCTACATTAAGTATAGATCTTAATAATGTATTAAATGGTGGTAGTTGTAAATCACAACAATGTACATTAAATATTAGTGAAGAATATAATGATGGAGATGTTGTTAAAGTAAAAGTTTCATCATATGAACCATACGTAAAAACAATGTATGTTAGTTTTATTCTTCATAGTTATTCAACAAGTATGGGTGTTTCTTTAAATGATTCTGTTGGAAGTTTATATTTAGAAGTTGTTGTTAGCGCTAATGTAATTATTAATGCTAATAAATTAATTATTGACTATTCTGATATTAATGTAGATACTGATAATTTACAAGTTGATTTAACAAATAATTATTTATTAGATAGTAATAACGAATTAATAACAAACAAACTTCCAGATGGTGAATCTTTCTTAAAACAAGTTACAATTACTAAAAAGATAAATAATGGTGAAGCAATAAGTTTATATTTCTTCAAAACAAACCTTTCAGAAAACTATAAAAACTTAACAGTTTCTATTCAGGAAGTAATAAATGGAAGTGATGTAGTTTATACTATAAAACTTTCTAATGAAGGAGGAATGTAATATGAAATTATTTAAGAAATATATTACAATAACTTTCTCTTTTATTTTATTATGCTTAATGTTATGTATAAACTTTAATGGTAAAATATTAGCAGTTGATACATTACCATCAAAAATTGATGTAGTTTTCTCACAAGGTAATCTACCTAATAACGAAAATACTTTATATGAAGATATTACTATAAGTAATGTATCAATATCAACAGAAGGAACATTAAAAGTACCTGGAACAAATTTCAATGAAATTGTATCTGGTAAGCTTAACACGTATTATGACAACAGTACTCGTAAATTAGATGTTGAAACTTTTTATTTTAATGTAAATGGAAATGATTGGGCATATACATTTACTGGATGGCATATTGTTGGTACAGATACATATCTTCCAGAAAAAACAGTATTTCAACCAGGAGATTTAGTATTTGAAGAAACATTAAAAACATATATTCAAAATGGAAAATTACAATTAGAAGCTGTTTGGGGTAAATGTTATTTTATTAAAAATCCTTATACAGTAATGAAATACAAAGAAGTTGTAAATGAAGGATGGATTTTAGATGAATCTGAATCTTTAAGATTATCAGGTTTATCAGAACCATTATCTAGTGATACTAATGATGGTAGAACGCCTGAAACATCATTTGCGACAATTGAAGGTTTATACGAAGTATTTAGAAAAGAATGTTATACAAATAAAACACAAAGTATAACTGATGCATATAAAACTGTAGTAATGCTTGCTGGTGATACAAACTATGTAAAAGATACAAACGGTAAGTATAAAAATGCATCAGGAACATGGACAGCAATATCAGCAATTTATGGTCAGAAAATAACTATCAATGCTCAAAGATTTATAAGTGCTACATATAAGAGTTTACAAGATAATGGATCAGCATATAAATATGTTTACAAACCTAAAGGTTATTATAATCAAGTATATGGTAATATCAGATTTGATAATGTTAATTTTGTTACATTAGCAAAAGCAGATATAGGTGGTCAAACTGTAGGAACAGAGTTCCAATTATACACAGATCAAACAACAAATACTTATTTTGAAACAACAGCACGTTATAATAGGTCAATTCCTAGTGGCACATCAGAAGCAATTGGAACATTTAGACCTCATAATTTCGATGTAGTTGTTTTTAATGGTGGAAAAGTTAATTCAATTCAAACAACTTGGCAAACAGATATTAAAACACCAAATAAAACAATAGAATGGTATGTAGGAAGAAATGCAATTATTTCATCAAATATACACTGTGGTACAGCCGCAGCCTACGAATCAACAGTTGCAATTATTGATGTTAATTTTATATTAACAGTATCTGGAGGAACTGTAGATTCTATATATGGTGCAAGTAAAGGGGTTAACGCAACAAGTAGAGGAAGACGTGAAATAAATATTATTGGTGATGGAAGTAACACAAATGGACAATATAATCCTAAAGTTAATAATATTTATGGTGGTGCTCATCAATCTAAATTCTATGGCGATGTATATTTAAATATTAAAAATGCTAATCAAATTACAAATGTATATGGTGGAGGTAATGAATATACTGCCACAACATATGGAGATATCAATATTAATATTATTAATTCTGTTATTAAAGGTGATATATATGGTGGAGGTAAAAATGCCAACTCTGAGAAAAATACTTCAGGTCATGGTGGCGATGTATATTTAAATATCGATAATTCGCATGTACAAGGAAATATTTACGGTTCAGGTATGGGTATGACTCAAACGATTGAGTTAACAGATAATATTGCTTCATATTCAGAAAGTTCTAAATGGTACGATAAAACATTATATCCAAATGGATTATATCCAGAAGGCTGGGAATATCCAATTGGCTATGATAAATTTGGTAATGTAGATGTAGATGATAAATACTTCTATCCAAAATATGATGCAACAACAGGTTATGTAAATATTGGTGGATACAAAGCTGTGTCTTGGACAGATAATTCATCTACATCAATCAGTTTTAAACATACATTAATTATGGCTTATTTATCACTTGCTACTGTTGAAAATGTTAAGATTAACATTAATAATTGTACTATTGGAACAAGCACCAATAAAAAAGGAAACATCTATGGTGGTGGATCAATTGCGCGAGTTCTTGGTAATACAGAAATTAATATTAGTGGAAATAAAACAATTATATATGGTTCAGTATTTGGTGGTGGAGATGGTGAAAGTATTCCAGGAAATGTAACTGTATACAAACCTCTTGATCCAAACACATATATTACTCCAAAATATACTATTGATGCATATAATGTATCTGGTATTCCTACAAAAGTAACAATGTATAATCCATCTCCAGATTATAAAACAAGCAAATATGGTGTTTTCCAATGGAGTAATGATGAAAGTTTATTAGAATCAGAAACACCTGGTGTAGATATTGAAAACAAATTATTATATTCTCCAAATACAATTGGTCTTGGAAAAGTATTAGGAAATACTAAAGTTAGTATTTCTGATGCTATAATTCATGGAGATGTATATGGTGGTGGTAATAATGGTATTGTCGAAGGAAACACATATGTTGAAGTTTCTGGAACAATTAATGTTAAAAATATATATGCTGGATGTAATAAAGCGGATGTAAATGGTGAAAGTAAGGTAGTAATAAAAGGTGGAACAATAA
>JAZKYN010000075.1:0-16827 GCA_045612145.1 Bacilli bacterium | reverse complement strand
GAGGTTTTGTTACATCAACACTTGCTTTTACCCCCTTTATAATATTTGTTGTAATTAATATGTTCGTAAATATCGCAATAAACATAATTATTCTTTTCATATTATTTTCTCCTTTCACTAATATAAATACGATTGAAAGTTAAAAATTACGTTAAAAAAGTGTTTAGAATTTTTTCTAAACACTCTATAATTTCTCGTATAGTTTTTTACCTTTTGTAAATAGCACAAATATTAATATTATTGTAATTACTAATGAAATTAAAACTACAAATAATAATTTAATAAATTCAATTCCTGGCATAATAAAATATAATACTAATGGAATTAAAGTAACTATTGAATTCATAGTCATAGCAACAAGTGATGATACTCCTTGTTTTATTACTTCTTGTTCACTTTCCCAGTTAAATTTTGGATACATTAAATTTGAATATAATCCTATTATACTTGTAAATATTGATACTAATATAATAAATATTATTCCAAAAAGTAAATATATCCATTCTATTTTGTTAATTAGCAATACTATAGCAATTAGCGAAGGAATTAATGTAATAGTCATATTAACTAAAATTTTTGAAATAAATACATCTTTATAAGATATTGGATGTGCTTTTAAAATCCAAAGTTCTTTGTTTTCAAGTGAGATGGAAGCGGCAGTTGTTGGCATTACTGATATTAACATTGACATAAGGGCAATTAATCCAAAATCAAAATATTTATTAATATTATTCATTACATCACTTGGAGCAATTCCACTTTCATATCCTGATGCAAGAACCGCTTCGATTATATCGATAAAATAATCTTTACCTACAAACATTATTACAAGAGCAACAAGTATTACAAACAATGGTCCAAATATTGTATTACTAACATATATAGGAATCGAGAAATATTTATTTAGTTCTCTTTTAAATAAACTTTTTCCAACACTTTGTTCTTTAAATAATAATTCTTTGTTTTTTGAACGATATGTTGATAGTGTTTTTCCCATATAATATGATTTTAATAATATCGAAATAATAAATAGTGAATAACATATTAAAGTTATAATAATAAATGATTCAAAATTACTACTTTCAATAAATGATGTAATTAATACAATTGGATAAAATTCATATATTTCTCCTGCTTTTGAAACATCATTACTCACGTAAGAAAAGAACACATAGAATATTACAAATCCAACCATCAAAATAACACTTAATGTTGATTTAATAATATCACTATATCTAAAACTTTTTGTTATTCTTATAAAGAATACACTTATAAGTCTTGCAAGTGACGTAGCAAGAACAGTTGATGACAAAATCACATATAAGGCCCTAATTACTAGCATAAAGCTCGTTTCTACTAAAAAATAGTAAATTATATATGAAGGCAAAACTAATAATCCAACTAGTACGAAGTCGAATATTAAATAGTATAAAACTTTAGCACAAATGATTTGTCTTTTTGTAAAAGGAAGTGATAATAACATTTCTTCATCTGTATGTTTTGATGTAGAACTACTTTCCGTTACAACTAACATAAATGTAAACATTAGAATTGTTGTCGCAAAACTTGATAAGGCAAGTGATGGCATTCCCGCTTTTAATGCTGTTTGAATTGTCGTATAAGCTAAAAATGCAAAAGAAACAACAAATGTTAAGCTTAATAGCATCGCAAAGATTGCTACAGAATTACCACTGTTTTTTTGTCTTCTTAGTAGTTTTGTTAAAAACATTCTAAAATATATTTTAACAAGAAATAACACATTATTCATTTGAAGAATTCTCCATAAATACTTCTTCTAATGAAGAATCTTTTGTTATATCTTCCATTAAACCACTTACTATTAATTTCCCTTCTTTAATAATAGCAATTTTATTACATAGTTTTTCTGCAACTTCTAATACATGTGTAGAAAAGAATATTGCTCCACCATTTTCACAAAATTCTGTCATAGCTTTTTTTACTAGAAATACTGCTTTTGGATCAAGTCCAACAAAAGGTTCATCAAGAATTAATAATTTTGGGCTATGTAAAAATGCAGAAATAATTGCAAGTTTTTGTTTCATACCATGTGAGTATGTACTTATTAAATTATTTAAATCATCATATATTTCAAACATTTTCCCATATTTTAATGTTATTTCTTTTCTTGTTTCTTTATTTACATTAAATACATCTCCAATGAAGTTTAAATATTGAATACCAGTAAGTGCTTCATATAAATCAGGATTATCGGGAATATATGCAATTTTTCTTTTACATTCAACTGGATTTGATTTAACAGATACTCCATCTATTAATATTTCTCCTTCATCAAATGACAATATTCCTGCTACTGATTTTATTGTTGTTGATTTGCCGGCACCGTTGTGTCCGATAAATGCAAATAAGTCTCCTTTTTCAACTTTTATATTTATATCTTTTACAGCATAAATTCCTTTATGATAACTTTTTGAAAAATTTTTGATTTCTAACATAATATTCCTCTTTTCATATATTATGATTATATCACATTTTTTTATTATTTACATTTTTTAGATAAAAAAAATGAACCCTTTTTAAAAGGGTTCATTTTGTTATTTTTCAAATATAACTTTTCCAGCTCTTACTGTTTTTACTACGTTTAAGTCTTTATCTAAAACAACAAAGTCTGCACGTTTTCCAACAGCAATGCTACCAAGTTTATCAGCAACACCTAAGTTTTTAGCTGGGTTAATACTTGCATATTTAACAACTTCTTCAAGTGGTAAGTTTAAGAAATTCATTACATTTTTAACTGCATTATTCATTCTTAATACGCTTCCTGCAAGTGTTCCGTTTTCTAAACGAGCTTCACCATTTTTAACAATAACAGTTTGTCCACCAAGTTCAGATACACCATCAGGTAAATGTTTTGCACGCATTGCGTCAGTTACTAAAATAAATTTATCGTTTGGTTTATTTTTATGTAATAATTTAATTGCAGGACTACTTACATGAATTCCATCACAAATACATTCACATGCAAGTTGATCAAATAAGTATGCAGAACCAACTGTTCCTACTTCTCTGTGGTGAACTGGTTTCATTGCATTATATGTATGTGTAAGATTTGTTGCGCCAGCTTTAACTGCTTTTTCAACATCTGCATATTTTGAATTACTATGTCCAATTGAAGCAACAATATTATTTGCTTTTAAGTATGCAATTAATTCGCTTGAACCTTCTTCTTCAGGTGCTAAACTTACAAGTCTAATATTATCGCCTGATGCATCTTGATATTTTTTGAATACTTCAACATCTGGTGTAGCAATATATTCATAAGGTTGTGCTCCTGCGAAATCTTTTGAAATAAATGGTCCTTCTAAATGAACACCTAATACTTCAGCACCAGTAGCAGGTTTTGATTCAATATAATCTTTAACTGCTTTTAAAGCATTTGTGATGTTTTCTGGTGATTGAGTCATTGTTGTAGCAAGGAATGCTGTAGTTCCTTCTTTTGCAACCGCATTTGCAATTTTTGATAAATCTTCAACAGTTCCATCCATTGCATCACTTCCTGCAGCCCCATGAATATGTTGATCAATAAATCCTGGAACAACTACATAATCTTCTGGTAATTGTTCTAATTCTTCATGTTCAGTACCGATTTCAGTAAATAATTCATCATATACTAAACTTGTTTTTTCTAATCCTTTTTCTGTTACAATCCAACTATTTTTAAAACCTTTCATATTAATACGTTTCCTTCTTGTAAAATTTTATTGATATTTTAAATGAGTGCTCTTCTTTTTCGAAGAAATAACTTATTTTAAATGAAACTCCATTTGTTTCATTATCAACTAGTTTTATTGTTTTTTTATCTTCTAATATTTTATAATTAGTCCCATCAAATGTGATAGGATAAACATTAACTTCTTTTAATTCTGCTGATTTTGTAGCAGAAATTGAATAAGCTCCACTAAAATCATACGAATTGTTTTTAATGTCTTTTGTTATAGATCCTGTAGTTATTTGATATTCATAAATTTTATTAGTATCAACTAAAGTATCTTTAGTTTCATCGTAATATAACTTCATATTACGATCTTCCATAGTTTTTTGTTCAACTTCTATTACTTCAATATATGCCCCAACATACTTATATTCAAGACTTTTTGGTTTTTTACATGAACATGAAGTGACAAACATTATACATATAATTAATGCAAATACTAGTATAATTCTTGTTTTCATTATCTACACCCTATACATCTTAATACATCGTTGAAACTTACAAATAGCATTAATCCCATTAATAAAATAAATCCAATTGCATGAATTGTATTTTCAACTTTTGCGTTAGGTTTTCTTCTTGTTACAGCTTCATATGCCATAAACGCAATTCTACCACCATCAAGTGCAGGAAGTGGTAATAAGTTCATAAATCCAATATTAACACTTAAAATTGCAGTCCATGAAAGAATTGTTAAAACACCTTCTTTAGTTGCATTCTTTAATAAATTAAAGATTCCAACAGGTCCACTTAAATCATCTACGCCAACACTTGAATCGCTAAATAAAGCTCCTATTGTTTTAAAAATCATTGTGAATGACTCACCAGTTTGAATAAATGGCATATATAATAATTTTCCTAAATTGAATCCATTTGCACACACAATACCAAGTTGTAATTTTGTTGCTGGAATATTTTGTGTTTCAAGAATTTTTTTACTATATACTTCAATTTCTGTTTGTAAACCTTTTTCGTCACCACGATCATATGTAATTTTAACAGTTTGTCCTTCTTCTAATTCTTTACTATTAAAGAAGTTAATTATTGATTGTTTAGTTACATCTGTTGCTAAAATTTTATTTCCAGCTTCAATTTTTGTAATTAAGTCG
The DNA here is from genome assembly GCA_045612145.1 of Bacilli bacterium. Taxonomy (GTDB): domain Bacteria; phylum Bacillota_I; class Bacilli_A; order ML615J-28; family CAG-313; genus CAG-313. The sequence goes on along the minus strand of JAZKYN010000075.1, from coordinate 11,967 downwards.
CCTTCTCTAAGTCCTGATTTATATGCTTTTGTCATCTCATTATTAGAAGAATATTTACCTACAATTGGGCTTGATGTTCCATCTACATTAAATGCTAATTCAATTGAATATATAAAAGCACTAGGATTAATTACAATGTCATCTTTACCTTCAATGCCAACAGTGATTTGTGGTGTAGTGTCTAAATTGATACTTGCAAGAGCATCTGAAATACTTTGCCAATCTGTAAGTTCAATACCGTTAATATGAGTTAATCTATCATTTTCTTCAATGGTATTATTTGAGTTTTCAACAGCGTTTACTTCTCCGACAACAGTATCTTCAGTTTTTGCATATCCACCAACTAATCCAATAATAAAGAAAATTACTAGTGCTAAAACAATATTCATAAATGGACCAGCAAATACGCTTAAAAATCTGTTTAATAAAGGTTTATTAACAAAGTTTCTATTGTATGGAGCAATTTGAATTTCTAATTTCTTTTCAAAATTAACAAGACAATTTCTATTTACAATATATTTTGTTTCTTCATCATCTAACTTTACAGTAATATAAAGTTCATCTTCAAGCGCATCTTTTGTTCCAATTAAATCATAATTTACAATATCGTATACTGGTAAATCACTATATTTTGGATTATCTAAATTAATAATGATTTTTTCTACTCTGTTATTTTTGTCAATAACAAGTCTTACTTGTTTTACATCTTTTAAAACATTATCTTCAACTTCTTCACCAGCCATGGATACATAACCACCAATTGGTAATGCTCTTATTGAATATAAAGTTTCTCCTTTTTTCTTTTGATAAATTACTGGTCCCATTCCGATTGCAAATTCATGACATAATACTCCAGCTTTTTTAGCCATAATAAAATGTCCGCCTTCATGAACTGATACAAGTACAGTCATTACTATTGCAAATACCAGGATACCTAATATTACCCATAATATTTCCATTTTAAATACATCCCTTCTTATCTATAATATATATCATTAAAAACCATTTCATTAACCATTAATATTTTAGAGATAGTTAAATCTCCATTATTAAACACCAGGTATTTAGGGTTTTCAAGAGTTTCCATAATAATTTTTTCTATATCAATAAATTTAATTTTATCTTCTAAAAATAATTTAACTGCAGCTTCATTTGCGGCGTTAAGAATAGTTGTTGTAATTCCACCTTTTTTTACAGCTTCAATTGCACACTTAACTAAAGGATATCTATCAAAGGATACTTCTTCAAAGTTAAGTGTTTTTATTTTTGTTAAATCAAGATTTTGAAATAAATCATGATGTGTGTGATTTGGATATTCAAGTGCATATTTAATTGGTACTCTCATATCTGATACACCCATTTGTGCAAATATAACACCATCATTAAATTCAATCATTGAATGAATTATGCTTTCTCTATGAATTATAGGAATTATATTATCGATATCAATATTAAATAAATGATATGCTTCGATTAATTCAAAACCTTTATTCATCATTGTTGCACAGTCTATTGTTATTTTTGGTCCCATTTTCCAATTTGGATGGTTTAATGCATCTTCTTTATTAACATTTACAAGTTCTTCTTTTTTTAAATCTCTAAAAGAACCGCCACTTGCAGTAATAATCAAATTCTTAATATCTTTTTTATTTTGTTCATTTATTAATTGGAATATTGCACTATGTTCACTATCTATTGGAATAATTTTTACATTTTTTTCATTCGCTCTTTTTGTTACAAGATCTCCTGCAATTACAAGAGTTTCTTTATTTGCAAGTAATACATCGTTTCCATTTTCGATTGCGGCCATTGTTGGTACAAGGCCTACAGCACCCACTAACGCATTTATAAATATTTCATTTTCAACTTTCATTGATGCAAGTTGTTGAAGCCCTGCATCACCACTTATAAAATTAATATCTTTATATAAATCTCTTAATTCTATTACATCTTTTGCATTTTTACAACATACAACACTAGGTTTAAATTCTTCAATAATTTCTTTTGCTTTTACAATATTATCTCCAAAACTAAATCCATATAAATTGTAATTTATATCATCTCTTATTATTTCTAAGACTTGCGTTCCAATTGAACCAGTTCCACCAAGTAATATAATATTTTTAACCATTATAGTACTCCTAACATCATTAAGATTATATAGAATACTAAAGTACTATAAATTGAACTATCAAATCTATCTAACACTCCACCATGTCCTGGGAAGATATTTCCATAGTCTTTAACATCATATTCTCTTTTGATTTTTGAAGCGATTAAATCTCCAAGTTGTCCTGCAATACTTAAAACTAGACTTATTGCAAAAAAGATTAATATAAATATTAATGGTTTATTTGCATGAAATACATCATTATAAATTGTATATTCAAAAATATATTTTTGTGTAAACATAAATAATGTACCAAATACTGAACCAAACACTGTCCCTGCAATTGCGCCTTCTACACTTTTTTTAGGACTAATTGTAGGACATAATTTATGTTTACCAAATTTAATACCAAATAAATAAGCAAATATATCTGTAAACATTGTTGTAATTAATACATAAGTTAACAAAATTAAACCATCAGTATAAATTGTAAATTCAGGTTTATAAGAAGCAAATGATGGGAATTCAACATTTCTAATTCCTGCTATAATACTAAATGTTACGCCACAATATAATATTCCAAAAATAAATACTAATACATCATTAAATGTATATCTTTTATTAAAAATAGGCAATAATAAGATAAACATAAATTGTACAAGTAATACGTATACTATGTCTTCAAGTCCATATAAACTTGATATTATTACAACCATTGTTGAAAATAGTGGAACAATATATTTTGAAATTTTTGGTAAATTACTTTTTTTAGATCTAATATTAATTAATTCATATGTTCCTATACATGCAAGTATTGCAAATAATACATCAGTAAACAAACCACCAAGTATAAACAGTGGTATTAAAACAATTGCCATAACAATTGCTGTTATTATTCTTTGCTTCATTTTGTATTTAATCCTCCAAATCGACGATTTCTTTTTTGATATTCAAAAATCGCTTCATATAATTCTTTTTTATGAAAATCTGGCCAATATGTTTTTGTAAAATATATTTCGGCATATGCAATTTGCCATAAAAGAAAATTACTTATTCTCATTTCACCACTTGTTCTGATTAATAAATCAACATTTGGAATATCTTTTGTATATAAGTATTTTTCAAATAGATCTTCATTAATATCGTTTGAATTAACATTGTCTTCTATAATATGTTTTATTGAATCAAGGATTTCTTTTTTGGCACCATAATTAAATGCTAAATTTAATGTTAAACCTGTACATTCTTTTGTATTATTAATAACTTCATTTATTGCATTTTCTACATTTGTTGGTACATTTTCTTTACTGCCAATCCAATTTAACTTAATATTATTTTTTACAAATGTTTTATGATCATTACATATTTTTATTATTTCATTCATAATAAAGTTTACTTCACTTGATGGTCTATTCCAATTTTCAGTACTAAAAACAAATGCAGTAATATATTTTATGCCAATATTATTACATTCTAAAGTTATTTCTTTTAAAGTTTTTGCGCCTTTTTGATGACCAATTGTTCTTGGGAGTCCTTTAGATGTTGCCCATCTACCGTTTCCATCAAGAATAAAAGCTATATGAAGTGGTAACTGTTTTTTACTAATTTCTTCTAACAATGTTTCCTTTTTCAACTCTATCACCTTATCATTACTATTATACTACATTTTTTAAAATTTTACCAATAAAAACTATTTATAATATTAAAATATTTTATTAAACTATATGTTTAGTAAAAAATAAAAATGGCTTACATTGTAAGCCATTTAATTTGTTAGATTGACATAATGTCTTTTTCTTTTTCAGCTGCTGATTTATCAATTGTTTCAATGTATTTATCAGTAACTTTTTGAAGTTCATCACTACGACGTTTTAATTCGTCTTCAGAAATTAATGAATCTTTTTCAAGTTTCTTTAATTGATCCATACCATCACGTCTGATATTTCTAATTGCAACTTTGTTTTCTTCAGCAATTTTTTTAGCTTGTTTAACAAGATCTTTTCTTGTTTGTTCTGTTAATGCAGGAATTGGAATTCTAACTACATCACCATCATTTTGAGGATTGAATCCAAGTTCTGATGTTTGAATAGCTTTTTCAATTGCTTTTAAGATTGATTTGTCATAAGGTTTAATTAAAATCATTTGTGGTTCTGGTGCTGAAACACTTGCGATTTGGTTGATTGGCATTGGTGAACCATAATATTCAACAGTAATACCATTTAAAATAGCAGGGTTTGCTTTACCAGTACGAATTGTAGCGAAATCTTTTTTTAACGCTTCAATTGATTTTTGCATTTTTTGTTCACATTGATTAATAATTTCTTTTGGCATTTTTAATCTCCTTTTATTTAGTAATAATTGTTCCAATTTCTGGATTTGTTATTACTTTCTTTATATTTCCGCTTACTCCCATATCGAATACTACAATTGAAATATTGTTATCATTACAAAGGGCTGCGGCAGTTAAATCCATAACACATAAGTGATTTTTTAAAATTTCATCATAAGTAATTTTATCATATCTTTTAGCGTTAGAATTTTTTCTTGGGTCACTATCGTATACACCATCTGTGCCGTTTTTTGCCATTAAGATTGTGTCTGCACCAATTTCAAGTGCTCTTAATGCTGAAGTTGTATCAGTTGAGAAATATGGATGTCCTGTTCCACCAGCAAAGATTAATATAGCACCATTTTCTAATTCTTTTTTTGCTACATGATAATTAAATGGTTGAACAACATCTCCCATTGGGATTGCACTCATTACATGTGAAACAAGTCCTAATTTTTCAAGTGCACTATCAAGAGCAATTGAATTAAAAATTGTTCCAAGCATTCCCATGTGATCAGCAGTTACACGGTTCATACCGATTGTATCTGCATCACGTCCTCTCCACATATTTCCAGCACCAATAACAATTCCTAATGAAACACCAGTATCTTTTAATGTTTTGATTTCACCAGCAACATTGTTAACTTTTTTCATATCAAGACCGAAACCATCTTTTTTTGAAAGAGCTTCGCCTGATAATTTTAATAATACTACGCGTTTCATAGGCACCTCCTGATAATATTTAATTAGTTTTGTTTAGCAGCGGCAGCAGCAGCTTGAGCAGCAACTTCTGCAGCGAAATCATCATTACGTTTTTCCATACCTTCACCAACTTCATAACGCACGTAGTTAACTGCGCTTGAGTTTTTGCTAGCTAAGTATTGAGCAACTGTAACTGATGGATCTTTAACGAATGCTTGGTCTACTAAGCAAATTTCTTTTTTGAATTTTGCAAGACGACCCATAACCATTTTTTCAATAATATTTTCAGGTTTAGAAGCGTTAGCAGGATCATTAGCGATTTCAGCTTTGATAACTTCTGATTCATGATCTAATACTGATTGTTCAACGAATGAAGAATCTAAGTAACGAGGGTTGAACATTGCAATGTGCATACATACATCTTTTGCAGTTAATTCATCATTTCCTTTGATTACAGATACAACAACGATTTTACCACCATTGTGTTTGTAAACACCGAATGCTTCATCATCAGCTTTTTCAACTTTAGTTACACGACGTAAGCTAATTTTTTCACCGATTGTAGCTGTTGCAGCAACGATTAATTCTTCAACAGTTTGTCCATCAACTGTAGCAGCTAATGCACATTTTTCACATGCAGCATCTGCAGCAACACATGCTTGACCAATTTGGTTTAATAATGTGATGAATTTTTCATTTTTAGCAACGAAGTCAGTTTCTGAATTTAATTCAAATAAATAAGCTTTATTTCCAGCGATTGCAACATCAGCTAAACCTTCAGCAGCAATTCTTGTTGCTTTTTTAGCAGCTTTTGCAATACCTTTTTCACGAAGCCAGTCAGCAGCTGCATTAACATCGCCATTGCATTCAGCAAGAGCTTTTTTGCAGTCCATCATACCAGCACCAGTTTTTTCTCTTAATTCTTTTACTAAAGATGCACTAATCATTTTATATCTCCTTAAAATTTGTTTTTAATTAATTATTTATTATTCAGCAGTTTCTTCTTTTGCTTCTGCTGCAACTTCTGCAGGTTGTTCAGCTACTGGAGCTTGTTCTTTTGCAGGTGCTTGTTTAGGAGCACGTTGAGGTTTTCTAGGACCTTTTCTTTCTGGTCTTTGTTTTGGTTGAGCTTCTTCAGCTGGTTTTTCTTCTTCTGGTAAAACGTAAGGTTCTACAGCTTGTCCGTTACCTTCAAGAACAGCGTTAGCCATAACACCAACGATTAATCTAACAGCTCTAACACCGTCATCGTTTGCAGGAATTACATAATCAACGTCATCTGGATCACAGTTAGTATCTACTAAACCGAATACAGGAATGTGTAATTTTCTTGCTTCTGCAACTGCATTATGTTCAGTTTTAGGGTCTACAACAAATAATGCACCTGGAAGTTGTTGCATATCTTTGATACCACCAAAGAATGATTCTAATTTAGCCATTTCTTTTTTAATAGCTGAAACTTCTTTTTTAGGTAATAAATCGAATGTTCCGTTTTCTTGCATTTCTTCGTATTTGTGTAATTTAGCGATTGATTTACGAAGAGTTTTGAAGTTAGTCATTGTTCCACCAAGCCAACGTTGATCAACGTAGTATTGTCCACAACGAGTTGCTTCTTCTTTAATGATTTCTTGGATTTGTTTTCTTGTTCCAACGAATAATACTTTGTTGTTGTTACGAACAACATCAACTAATGCAGCATAAGCTTCTTCAATTTTATCTGCAGTTTTTTGTAAGTCGATGATGTATACACCATTTCTTTCGTTGAAAATATACTCTTTCATTTTAGGGTTCCAACGGCGAGTATGATGTCCGAAGTGAACTCCAGCTTCTAGTAATTGCTTCATTGTAATTACAGCCATGTTTTTAAATCTCCTTTATATTTTATTTTGTTTTTGGCCTCTAAGATGATCAACATAAGCACGCCATTTATAAACAAGACGGCTTACTACTCTCTTATGTGTATTTTTGCCTTTAGGCCATTTCTTATTATAGCACAAATCAAATATTTTTTCAAACAATATAGCTTTGTTTTTTAGTTATTTTTTAACATCATTGTAACAAATGTTAAGCCTTCATGTTCTTCTTCTTCATCAATTACAACAAATCCTATATGTTTATAAAACTCTACATTATATTCTTCTTGCATAATTGTATCAACATACCATGTTTTTACTTCAGGATTAATGTCTAATAATTTATTTAAAACATATGATCCATATCCTAGATGTTGATATTCATCATCAAGATAGAATTGTGCAATTTTAAATGTATTTTTATCATCTAGTTCAAATGCAAAGATACCACCAATAATGTTATTAGATTCCTCATCGATTATTTTGTAATATTGTCCAAATCGATATTTTACATTAAACTCCATTCTATGTAAATCCATGTGATAAGGATTGCTATCAAAATCGCCATATTTATCACTATATTTCTTGAATGCATTTTTTTGTATTTCTAATAATTTTTCTGCATCTTCAATAGTCGCAAGTAACATTTTTACCATATTTTATTTTTATCTCCGTTTTTTATTATTCAATTATTTCCTATTTTGTCTAGGGTGATTTAACATGTAACTCTCTTTTATTTGTTCTTTTGATACGTGAGTGTATATTTGTGTTGTTGATAAATTCTCATGCCCCAGCATTGTTTGTACACTTCTTAAATCTGCACCACCATCAAGTAAATGTGTTGCAAATGTATGTCTAATCATATGTGGATAAATATGACCAAGTTCTCCAGTTTTATCAATGATTTTATCTAAAATTACTCTTACTCCTCTTGGTGTTAAAGGACCTCCATGATGGTTTACAAATAGTGTTTCTGGTGCACTAAGTTCAACTTTTTTTATTAAACTTGGTCTTGCTATATAGATATATTCTTTTAATGCTTCTATTGTTCTTTCGTTCATTGGAACATATCTTTCTTTTGAACCTTTTCCAAAAACCTTAATCATTTCATTTGGAAAGTCTAAATTCTTTTCTTCTATTGAACATATTTCACTAACACGAAGTCCGGATCCATATAATAACTCAAGTAATGCGTAATCTCTTTTTCCTATTGACGTTGTTTTGTCAATTGAATTAAACATTAATTCTATTTCATTTTGATATAGAAATTTAGGTAATTGTTTATCTAATTTTGGTGTTTCAACATTTTCAAAATAAGATTTTTCAAGAAATCCTTCTACTACTAAATAGCGATAAAAAGCTCTTAAACTTGATATTTTTCTTGCGATAGTCTTTTTTGAAAAGTTTATATTTACCATATAAGATATATAATATCTAGCAATATTTTCAGTTTTTATTTTTAATAAATCACCATAATGTTCTAACTCTATAAATTTTTTAAAATCTTCTATATCTTTAAAATAATTTTGAACAGTATAAACTGAATAATTTTTTTCTGCTTCAAGATAATTTTTATATCTTTCTAAACATTCTTTTATTTTGTTAGAATTATCTAATTTATTTAAATTATCTTTTACAACTGGTCTTGTAGGTTTTTTATTTCCTCTTACAGTTCTTTTTAATGCCATAAATTATCCTTTTATTTCTTCAATAATCTTCTCTAAATTATTTAAAGCTCTTGTTGCGTAAGCAAGTTTTCTTTCTTTTTTATATACTTTTCCTTCTAAAGATGAAAATATTCCAAAGTTTACATTCATTGGATCAAATGTATTAGGTGATTCTATATCTTCATGATAAGATATATAATTACTCAAAGCACCAATTGCAGTTGTAGAATCAAGCGTGATATTAGGTTTATTTTCTAAATGTCTTGCCATATTAATACCAGCAATTAATCCACTTGCAGCAGATTCAACATATCCTTCTACACCTGTCATTTGTCCTGCAAAGAAAATATCTTTATTAGATATTAATTGATATCCATTATTTAAAAGTTTCTTTGAATTAATATATGTATTTCTATGCATTACACCATATCTAACAATATTTGCTTTTTCAAGCCCTGGTATCAATTCAAGAAGTTTCTTTTGTTCTGGGAACTTTAAGTGAGTTTGGAAACCAACTAGATTATATAAACTTTTAGCTAAATTATCTTGTCTTAATTGTACAACAGCATAAGGCCATCTTCCAGTTCTTGGATCATCTAAGCCAACTGGCTTCATTGGACCAAATAATAATGTTTGTCTTCCACGTAAAGCCATTTCTTCAATTGGCATACATCCTTCAAACACTTTCATTTCAAATTCATGTGGTACAACTTTATCTGCATGTATTAAGAAATCATAAAATTTATTGAATTCTTCTTCGTTCATTGGGCAGTTTAAGTAAGCTGCTTCCCCTTTATTATATCTTGATGCTAAAAAGACTTTATTCATATCAATTGATTCGTATGTAACAATCGGTGCAACAGCATCAAAAAAATACATATATCCATGTCCAAGAAGTTTTTCAATTTCTAAATGTAAATCATCACTTGTCAGTGGTCCTGAAGCAATAACAACAGGTCCATTTGGAATTGTTTTTACTTCTTCATGAACAATTTCTACATTAGGTAATGCTTTTATTGTATCAGTTACATATTTTGAAAATACATCTCTATCGACAGCAAGTGCGCCACCAGCTTCTACTTTTGAAGCATCAGCTGCTTTCATAATTAATGAATCTAATCTTCTCATTTCTTCTTTTAAAAGACCAACTGCATTTTCTATACCTGCAGCTCTTAAAGAATTTGAACAGATTAGTTCCGCAAATCCTTCTGTTTTATGAGCACTTGTATATTTTACAGGACGCATTTCATATAATTTAACATTATATCCTCTTTTTGCAAGTTGATATGTTGCTTCACTTCCAGCAAGTCCTGCTCCTATTACGATTACATCTTTCATAACATCACCTTCTTTATTATATATAGTATATCATAAAATAAGTTTTTTTAAAAATAAAATAACCAAGAATTTCTTGGTTATTTATAAATATATTTTAGTTCCTACTTTAAACCACTCATTAGCATTTGCTTTTAAGATTTCTTCTGCGGTCTTATTAGCTTTTGAAAGTATAGTTTCAACAGTATCACTATTCTTTATTATATATGTATTATTTTTTGGAATTTTAATAATTTGCCCATCCATTAATTGAAATGATGAAAAATCATTATATAATCCTATTAGCACTGGATCAACCCCATTTTCATTTGCAATTGATTCTACTGTATCACCAGGTTTAATTATATAATTTTCAAAATAATACTCTTGGTTATTTTCATTAACTTTTGGTATTAATAATATTTGTCCTGGAAAAATGTTATTTGTTGTTAACATATTTATATCAGTTAAGACTTGAACTGTAGTATTATATTTTTTTGCAATATTATATAAACTATCACCTTTTTTTACAGTGTATTCAAGATATTCTACTCTTAATCCGAATTCATTATATTCCACTTTATCCCTCCTCAAAATTAATATATGTTAATAATTTTAAAAAGGTTACTAAAAAATAATAGCCCTTGCAGGAAAAACCAAATCTATATTTTTTTAGCTGGGGAGCCATCTGGTTATTCCTACAAGGACTATTATTACATATGTAATGACCAAAATGACATTTATGTCATTACATTAATATTATATCACAGTTTTGTCCACAAATCAAGTAAAAAGGACAAAAAAGGTTATAATATTTAAAAAAGTGACAAAATAGGTGATTTTATGAGATGGAATAAACGTATAAGAGACTTAAGAGAAGATCATGATATGACACAAGATGAACTTGCGGACAAGCTAAATATTAGTAAAAGAACGCTTCTAAGATATGAATCTGGTATATCAGAACCTACTATTGGCATACTTATTTCTCTTTCTTTAATTTTCAATGTTAGCATTGATTATATTGCCGGCATTAAAGATACAACAATTATTGAAGAAGAAAGTATCAAAGAAGAATTAAGTAATATTATAGAAAACATTCAAAAAATTCAATCTAAACTATAAAGTGCATAGCGTATCCTCTATGCACTTTTTTATTGTAATTTTAATAATCCAATTATTCTACTTCCACCATAACTTGATAATGCTTGTAAAATACATTCACCATTTCCTGATGTTGTATTATGAAGTATATACGAAACTCCATTTGCATTTTCGCCAATATATAACATTACGTGTCCACTTGAGAATATCATTGTACCAGGATTATATTTTTTCATTATAGTATCAGATACACCATTAATGCTTGAACCAAAAGTTGGAATTGCATTTTGATTGCCTGTATTTCTTGGCATCATAAATCCAAATGAAGTATAGATTGCATTCATTGTTGAAGAACAGTCTCTACCATCTGTATTTTTATCACCCCAACTATAATCTATTCCTAATAATTTAAATGCTTGTTTAAATACATTCTTATATGTATATTCTAAATATCCAACTGAGAAATTACCTGAATTAGGAAGAGTTACATCTTTTAAATATAAATTACCACTTGCATCTCTAATTGGGAATTTAATTTTATGAATTGTATCGTTAGTTTCAACTATCGGGAAGGATTGTCCCATTCTTACATGTGCATTTTCAATTTTTTGATAATCACTAATAACAACAAGTTTATTTTCTTCATTTAAGAAATCTTTCATTTCATCATAAGAGCACAATGCAATGTGTTTCTTTTCAACCCAACCATTATAATTTTGCGCTTGTACAAAATACCAGTTTCCATCTAAGCTTTCGTGGTAAATTGCAACACCTTCACCAACATTTAGTGTTGTTTCTTGGAATCGATCCATTGCATATTTATCTGAATAATAATTTGTAGGATACGATCTCATCCATGCGAAATTTGTAATTAATCCAAATTTAACA
>JAZKYN010000074.1:0-5660 GCA_045612145.1 Bacilli bacterium | reverse complement strand
TTTAATTTTTCAATTTTATTATTTAAGTATTCTTTAAAGATTAAGCTTTTTTTCTTTAATAATATTGGACCAAATTCAATTTCAGTTAAAGATAGTGGTTCAACTTCATTATTAAATTTTATTTTTAATATTTCATAATATTTATCTTTTTCAAGTACAATGTCTTCATCTATTATTTCAAAATAGTTACTCGATAAAAACTCTCTTAAAATATCTACTTTACTATTAGCTTCAAGAATAAGGCACTTCATTCTTTTAGCGACGTCAATATCTTCAAATAATATTTTAGAAATAAGATCTCCGCCCATTCCACAAATAGCAACTGTATCAACTTTTTCATCTATATCAGATAATCCACTTGAAAGGCTATATTTAATTTCAGCATCAAGTTTTTCATTTGATAAATTCTTTTTCGCAACATTAAGAGGACCAATTTTATTATCAACTAGCTGAACAAATTTAATTCCTTTTTTAATTGCATATAAAGAAAGATACCCATGATCACATCCAATATCAGCAAGTTTGTCATCTGTTCCAATATAATCTAATACTTTTTGTAGTCTTTTTGAAAGCATAATATCACCTATTTTTAAAAATACAAATGCAAAAAAGCATTTGTATTTTATTTTAATATTTAACTCTATGTTGTTCTAAGCGTTTTAATCTACTTGGATGACGTAATCTTCTAATTGCTTTTGCTTCAATTTGACGTATACGTTCTCTCGTAACATTAAATTCTTTACCAACTTCTTCTAGTGTTCTTGGTCTATTATCATCTAAACCATATCTTAATCTAATAACTTTTTCTTCACGAGGAGTTAAAGTTTGAAGAACCTTTTCAATTTCTTCACGATAAATCATATTTTGTGTATATTCAAGAGGATTTAATGTTTCTTTATCATCAATGAAATCTCCTAAGCTTGAATCATCATCTTCACCAACAGTCGCATCAAATGACATTGGTTCTTGAGCAATACGTTGAATGTTTTGAACTTTTTCAACAGAAATCTTCATTTCTGCTGCAATTTCCTCTGCAGTTGGTTCACGACGTTTTTCTTGCGTTAATCTTCTTGTAGTTCTAACAAGTTTATTAATAGTTTCTACCATATGAACTGGAATTCTAATTGTTCTAGCATTATCAGCAATCGCTCTTGTAATTGCTTGACGAATCCACCATGTTGCATACGTTGAGAATTTAAATCCTTTTGTAGGGTCGAATTTGTTAACAGCTTTCATTAACCCCATATTACCTTCTTGAATTAAATCTAAGAATGGTAAACCACGACCTAAATATCTTTTAGCAATACTAACCACAAGTCTTAAGTTAGATTCAATTAAAATTGTTCTAGCTTGTTCCCCAAGTTCAATCTTTTCGTTTAATTCAGCTAACTCTTCATCTGATAAATGCTTACCTTGTTTTTTATATGCATCAATTTTATCTTGGCACATTAAAGATTCTTGATACATTCTTGCATATTCAGATTCTTGCATACTTGTTAAAAGATCAACTTGTCCGATATCTCTTAAATACATTTTTACTGGATCATCTGCTGAATAACTAACAGAAACAATATCTTCAAAATCAGCAACTTTAATTTCCGAATCAACTGATGCAGCTAGTTCACTAAATTCATCATCTGATTCTAAATCTTCAACGAATGCTTCAAAATCATCATCTGCAATTTCAGTTAAAAGTTCTTCTTCACTTGGAACTTCTTCACTATCACGAGTAATTTCAACACCTTCATTTTCTAAATATTCAACTACATCATCAAGTAAATCATCATTGATGTTATTTTCAAATATTTCTGAAATTTTTGCTAAAGAAATATATTGATTCTTTTTTGCATATTCTTTAATTGCGTCTAATTGTTCTTTATATAAAATAATATCGATCATTTAATCCTCCTTAGGCACGATCTTTACAGTATCTTTTTTTATTTTTTCAAATGATTTAATATCATTATTTTCTAGTGTGTCAACAACTTTAGAATATAAACGATTTTTTTCTAAATCACTATAACATTCTTGTAAAGTTGCAATACATTGTTGAAACTCATTATTATCTTTTACATTAGCCATAGTTTGGTTAATAATACAATTAGCATACTCTTGATATATTTGCGTATTATCAGCTAAATCCATGTCTTTTGCCATATTAATGAAATCAACTTCATCCATATGATTATTATCAGCATAATAAATGTTTAACTTTTTGATAATTGAAAATTGTGTTAGTAAACTATTATCAATATATAATCTATCACCAAATTTTTCATAAAATGTTTCAAATTTATCTTTTGAATTTATTAAATGCTTAATAATTTTATCATATGCTATATAAACTTTTTTCTTAATTTTGAAAGTTTTTTTAACAATTTTTGGTTTTTCAACAATTACTGGTTCTGTTTCAAATGTTTGTTTATAATTATTATTTCCAAAATCTTTCATTAATGTTTCAACAGAAATATTAATTTCTTCTGACAATAATTTAATGAAGTGTTCAATTATTGTATTTTGTTTAGAAGAACGAATGAATTCATAAACTTCTTTTTTAAATATTTCAGTTGATTCAAGATCATCTTTAATATATTTTCTTCTTGAAAGTTCAAATAGCCAAGAATAAACATTTTTCTCATATTGTGAAAAATAATTATTTAAAGCATCAATACCAAATGCTTTAATGTATTCATCAGGGTCCATATTATTTGGTAAAACAATAGCTTTAGGAATAATACCAAAATTAGCAAACATCATTGCAGATCTTTTCATAGCATTAATTCCAGCACTGTCTCCATCAAAACACAATGTAATATTTTTAGTTAAATTTAATAGTGCTTTTACATGATCATTTGTCAAAGCAGTACCCATAGTTGCTACAGCATTATTCATGCCAGCTTTAATTGATGCAATGACATCCATAAATCCTTCGTAAATTATTACTTTATCATTTTGTCTTATATCATTTGCAGCTTTATGGAAATTATATAAGATTTGACCTTTATGGAATATTGCATTATCAGTTGAATTTATATATTTAGCTTGATTTGATTCAGTATAAATTCTTCCACTAAAACCAACTACTTGACCAGCATTATTTTCAATAGGGAAAATAATTCTTGTTTTAAAAACATCATAAGTTCTATTATTATCATCAATTTTAACAAGTCCAAGCTCAGTTTGATCTAGTTCTGAAATGTTTTTTTGTCTTAAAGCTAAATTTAAATAGTTAGATTCACTTGGAGCAAGACCAATTCTTAATTTTTTTATTAACTCTTCGTTTATACCACGTTTTGTTAAATATTCTTTAGCAACAATTCCTTCTTCTGTGTTATTTAAGTAATATTGATAGAAATTTGTAGCTTCATTCATTACTTTTAGTAATCGTTCCTCACGAATAGCTTCTTTTGAAGTAGCCTCAGAAACTTCAATACCTAATCTTTTTGCAAGTGATATAGTAGCTTGGTCTTCAGTAATATTGTTGAATCTTGAAAAGAAATAAATTACATTTCCTTTAGTGTTACAACTAAAACAGTTAAACATTTTCTTTTCGTTATTAACACTCATTGAAGGATTATTATCATTATGGAAAGGACATAAACCAAAATAACTACTACCTTTTTTTGTAAGTTTAACAACTTCTCCTACAACTTCAACTATATTAGTTTGATCAATAATTTGTTTTTTGATGTTTTGTGAGATCATATTACTCACCTTCCGTTTTTTTAAAATTTGTCGCTAAAGTATCCTACTAAATCTTCAATATTCATTCTAACTTGTTCCATTGTGTCACGATCACGAATAGTAACAGTTCCGTTTTCTAATGTATCAAAGTCAACTGTAACACAATATGGAGTACCAATTGAATCTTGTCTACGATATCTTTTACCGATTTTTCCACTAGTATCATATTCACATACAAAATGTTTAGATAATAATGAGAATACTTCAGTTGCTTTTTCATTTAATTTATTTACAAGAGGAAGTACAGCTACTTTTACTGGAGCAACTCTAGGATCAAAATGTAAAACTTCACGAGTTTCACCTTCTCCTAAATCTTGTTCCTCATAAGCACTTGTTAATACAGCAAGTAATAATCTTTCAACACCTAAACTTGGCTCAACTACGTATGGTAAATATTTTTCATTTGTTTCAGGATCTAAATATTCCATACTTTGGCCTGAATGTTTTTGGTGAACGCCTAAGTCATAGTCAGTTCTATCAGCTATACCCCATAATTCTCCCCATCCAAAGAAGAATTTAAATTCTAGGTCAGTTGTAGCTTTAGAATAGAAACATAATTCTTCAGGTTTATGGTCTCTTGCCCTAATAAGTTCTTCTCTTATACCTACATTTTTTAAGAAATCAATACAGAATTGTTTCCAATATGCAAACCATTCTAAATCAGTTCCAGGTTTACAGAAGAATTCCAATTCCATTTGTTCGAATTCACGTGTTCTGAAAATAAAGTTTCCTGGTGTGATTTCATTTCTAAAACTTTTACCAATTTGACCAACACCAAATGGAACTTTTTTTCTTGAAGTACGTTGGATATTTTTGAAATTAACAAAAATACCTTGTGCAGTTTCTGGACGAAGATAAACAACCGTTTTAGCATCTTCTAATACACCTTGATGTGTTTCAAACATTAAATTGAATTTTCTGATTTCAGTAAAATCAGTTTTTCCACATACAGGGCATTTAATTTGATTTTCAGTAACGAATTTAAATAATTTTTCATTATCCCATCCATCACCAGTTTCTTCACCATTTGTGAAATCTTCAATTAATTTATCTGCACGATGTCTTGAATGACAACTTTTACAATCGATTAATGGATCACTAAAGCTACCTACGTGTCCTGTAGCAACCCAAGTTTGAGGATTCATTAAAATAGCAGAATCAATACCAACATTATATGGTGATGTTTGTACGAAATATTTCCACCATAATTTCTTTAAGTTATTTTTTAATTCTACTCCTAATGGTCCATAATCCCATGTATTAGCAAGACCGCCATAAATCTCACTACCTTGATATACAAAACCTAATTGTTTTAAATATGCAACAAATTTTTCCATTGTCATTTCCATAGTTACACCTCTTTCTAATTATGCGCATTTTTAGGCATTTTACTTTCTTATTATATCATTTTTTTAAATATAAGTCAACACTATTATAGAAAAAAATTAAAAAAGATGAAATACTTCACCTTTACTTATATATTTTTATTATATGAAACAATATTTTGGACTGAA
The DNA here is from genome assembly GCA_045612145.1 of Bacilli bacterium. GTDB lineage: Bacteria > Bacillota_I > Bacilli_A > ML615J-28 > CAG-313 > CAG-313. The sequence goes on along the minus strand of JAZKYN010000074.1, from coordinate 402 downwards.
GTAACTAGGAAAAAACAATTAAATTCTTCTTCTAATTCTTCAATTTTAATGTTATCAATTGAAATAATTTTTTCCTCATCATATTCAAATTCATTTAAAAATTCAATGTAAATTAAATAATTTGCATATTCAATCGCATCATTGATGTTTCTTTTAATTTTAACATTTTCTGTCCTATATAAGACAATATTTCTCAAAGAAAAATTGCCTATTTTAAAAACATTATACTCTTTATAATAATGATCGTAATCTTTACTTTTTTTGTTATCATTATAAGAAAACATTAATTTCTTTTGGTTAATATTTGTATTAACTTTTATATCTTCTTCTTTTAAAACTCTAACATTTTTATAAGTTTTTATTCTTGCATTTATATAACCTTTTAATGGTACAATCTTGTCT
>JAZKYN010000073.1:0-5944 GCA_045612145.1 Bacilli bacterium | reverse complement strand
GAGAAGAATACCTTTTCTGTAGGTAGAATTTCACCACCACCATCAATAACTTGTGCACGGCACTGACCACATTTACCACCACCACCACAAGCAGAAGACAAGAAGATTCCACCACCTTGCAAAGCACCTAACAAAGTGCCACCAATCGGTGTCTCAATATTTTTTTCACCGTTCACCTTCAAGGTAACATTACCAGAGGGAACCAATTTTGCTTTTGCGAACAATAACGCACCAACCAAAATCAGTGTTATCAATAAGAAAACAACTGCACTGGCTGCGATTGTAAGTCCACCCGACATTAATAAAATCATCTTTATTAATTAAACAATTATCTATTATTTCATATAATTTTTCAAGTGCTTTTTTAGTATCAAATTTGATATTTTTTATGATTGTATTTCCCATATCAAATAATAAATATTTATATTTCATAATATCACCTTATAATTATTATATCATAAATCATTTAAAATAAAAACTGTTAAGATTTATTATCTTAACAGTTAATTTTTTATTGATTAGAAATTACTTGCCATCTTCCACTTGATACATTATCATCCATATCAGCATTTTCTTTTGCTTTTAAGATGTGTTTTGTACCTCTTGGAATTAACACATTTGATAATACTTTACCAAGTGATTCCATAATTCCTGATACAACACTGTAGTCAAATGGCATACAAGAAAAGATATCAGCAAATATCTTTTTAGTACTATATTCATAATGAAGGGCAATATGACTTTGTGCAATTACAATAATACCTGAAAGGTATTTTGCGTTCTTTCTTGTACTTTTTACAACAAATGGTCTTGTAATTGGATCCATATTAATATCATAAACAATACCTTCTAAGAAGCTATACATTTTTTCCATATCCATATTATTGCTGTCAATTTCTAGCATTAAATGTGGGCCAAAGTCATCAACTGGATTATATTCTTTAACTTCAAATGTATTCGATTCACGAAGTACTGTGTTGAATATTGTTAATTCTTTATCAAATGGTAATGATTTATATAAATATTCATATAAATAGTTTTCATCAAAATCATTTGGTGTAAAGCAATCAATAAAATAGCATTCTCTTTTTGGGAATGTATGAATTGTTACATGTCCACCTTCAAGTAATATAAATGCACTTATACCAATATCTTCTTTTACTCTTCCATAATAATAAGGAATAATACTTGGTGGTGCAATTGGTGATAATTCTAATTTATAAACTAAATCGTTTAATAATTGATTTATAAATTTAATATCATCAAGTAAATATTTATTTGTTCCGTAACAGTCAATTGTTGTATGTTTCATTATTTTCCTCTTTCATTACTTAAAATTCCTAAGATTTCGTAAATTGTTTTTAAAGCTAACCATGATGTAATATTATTAGTATCTAATACTGGTGATACTTCAACAATATCCATTACTTTAATTGGTAAGTTTAAAAATAATTCTTTAATAAAATTTAATAATTTAATACTATTTAATCCGAATGCCTCAGGTGTTCCTGTTCCTGGTGCAAAACTTGGATCATTAGCGTCTATATCATATGATAAATAGACTAAATGTTTATCACTATTTTTATATTTATTAAATAATGATTTTAAAGTTTCTTCAAATCCGTTTTCATTTAAATAAGATGCATTATAAACTTCTAATTCTTTATGTAAATCTAAATATATAACTTCTTGTTCTTCATATCCTCTAATACCAACAAGTGTTATATCTTCTGTTTTATAGCCATTTTCAATAGCTCTCATATTAGTACAAGCATGAGAATTTTTACTTCCATCATAGAAATCACAAATATCTGGATGTGCATCAATATGAATAATTACAGGAATTTTATTTAAAGATTTTGCATAATCTAAAAATGCTTTCTCAGTTGGAATAGAAACAGAGTGGTCTCCACCAAGCACTAAATTAAATTTATTATGGCTTAAAACTTCTTTAAATTTATCCTCTATTTTAGAAAATTCTAAAACATCTCCATAATCATACATTTTTAAATTTTTTAAAGATTTTCCATCAGCAGTAAATGGAGGCAAGAAACTGGAAAGTTCTCTAATTACTTTTGGTGCAAGACTTGCTCCTTTCCCGCATGAACAGCCTTCATCATAAGGTATACCTAGTAATATTACATCGCTTTCTTCTAAATCGTTTGTAATTAAATCACGAAAAAATTCTTCTTTCATATTATCCTCCAAATTCCTAATATATTATACATTTTTATATATCAATTAACAACAAATTTGCGAATTTTTTTAAGCAAAAAAAGAGTTTGTATTTTATACAAACTCTTTAAAGAACTTTTCCTAAAAACTCCTTTAATCTTTCTGATTTAGGATGATTAAATATTTCATCTGGAGTACCTTCTTCTTCGATAACACCATTATTCATAAATATTACTCTACTTGCAATTTCTTTTGCAAATCCCATTTCATGAGTAACAACAACCATTGTCATTCCCTTTTCAGCTAGTTTTTTCATTAATGCTAAAACTTCACCAACCATTTCAGGGTCTAAGGCACTTGTTGGTTCATCAAATAGCATTACTTCAGGATTCATACAAAGACTTCTAACAATTGCAATTCTTTGTTTTTGACCACCTGATAGGGTTGCTGGATAAACATCTTTTTTATCAACTAAATCAATTTTTTCAAGAAGACCAATTGCTTTTTTTATAGCTTCTTCTTTTGTCATTATTTTCAATTCAACTGGAGCAAGTATTAAGTTTTCTAAAACTGTTAAATTATTAAATAAATTAAATTGTTGGAAACACATACCCATTTTTTGTCTTGCTAAATCAATATCAATATGATTAGCATTATAAATTTCTTTTATTTTTTGTTTATATGCTTTTCCTTCATGTTTTTCATTTAGTAAATCTTTTTCTTTAATCTCTTTAATAATTTCTTCTTTTGTGAATTGTTCATTATTTAATGTCTTTTTCTCACAAAGTTTTTTAAATGTTTTAGAAGATTCAATTACTTCTTCATGTAGATAAGGATCAACAGGAGTAAGTAATTTTCCATCCATCCAAACCTCTCCATATGTTGGTTCAGTTAATAAATTCATACATCTAAGTAGTGTACTTTTACCAGAACCAGATGCTCCAATTATAACTACTTTTTCTCCATCTTCAATTTTACAATTAACACCAGTTAAAACTTTTTGATTTTCAAAATTCTTATATATATTTTTAATATCTATCACTTGCTTTAAATCTCCTTTCAATTCTTGAAATTATAAATGTTATTAAATAAACAATAGCTAAATAAAAACATCCAGCAAGTAACGTTGGAGCAAAATAATTACCTCCAAGTTTAATTGAAATTTGTTTTGAAGCTTGTGTTAAATCAAATGTTAATGTACCTATTGTTGCGCCAATCATTGAAACAATTGATGTTTCTTTTAATAAAGCAATTAATTCATTACCTATTGCAGGAATAACATTTTTTATTGCTTGTGGCAAAATAATTTTTACCATTGTTTTCATTTTTGAAAGCCCTAATGAACGTCCTGCTTCCATTTGTCCTTTATCAACAGATTGAATCCCTGCTCTAATACTTTCAGAAACATATGCACCAGAGTTAATACCAAAAGTTAAAATAATTGCTACTGTTTGCATATCAACATTTGGAATAACTAAAATTTGTAATACCATGATGAATAATTGTAATGCTACTGGAGTACCACGAATTATTGTTGTATATAAATTACATATAATTCCTGGTATTTTAAAAGCCTTACTATCTTGTGCTAATATTTTTACAATTGCTACAACAAACCCGATAAATAAACCGATTAATGCAGCACATATAGTTATTAATAATGTATTACCAAAACCTTGTAATAAATAATTTCTAAAATCCTCTGTTGAAATAATTTTCCACAAATCTTTAAAAATCTGCATAAATATTATTCAATACCTAAATGTTTGTTAACTAATTTTTGAACACCGTTAACGCCATTTTCATCAACATCTGCTAATAATTCAGATAAAACTTCATTGATTGCTGCAAGTAATTCTTCTTGACCTTTTGTAACGCAAATAGCATATTTATCTGCTGCAAGATCATCTTCATTATCTCCTTCATAATATAAAGGTAAACAAGCTAAATCTTTATTTCCAGCGCATAATTGTTTTGCAGGAAGTTCATCGATAATAACATATTCAACAGTTGTACCAATTGCAGATACTGCAACACCTAAATCTTGGAAATCAGTTTTTTTAACACCTTCTAAAGATCCGCCTTCTACAATTTCATCACTTAAGAAGAAATCAGCTGTTGTTCCTCCTTGAACACCGATACCTTTTTGAGTTTTTAAACTTGACCAATAAACACCTGTATTTCCATCAGTCATTGTTTTTGATGCAACACCACTATTTACATTGTAAATAACATATAAATTTGCTTGATAGTAAACTTGTGAGAAATCAACTTTTTCTTGACGTTCTGGAGTTATTGATAAACCAGCTGCACCAACATTTGTAAGTTTTCCAGCAGATACTGTATCAACGATAATATCAAAACTTACATTTTTAAATACAACTTTTTTACCTAATTTTTCACCAACTTTATTCATAATATCAACGTCTACACCAACAATTTCATTTCCTGAAACATATTCGAATGGTGCAAAACCAGCTTCTGTATAAACAACTAATGTTTCTTCTTTTGTACAAGAACAAACTGTTACTAATGCGATTAAGCATAATAATAATGATAATAATTTTTTCATAATTTTCTTCTCCTTATAATATAAAAAATTTAAAAAAGCCATCTGCTGGCTTTACTACAAGGTGAACAAAAATATACTCCATGCAAACAAAAAACTTACATGTTTTTATTAATACGTTTAGTTCACACACGTATCAATAAATAATGTAAGTATATTTTTGATACTATGCTCAAAGAAGATCATAAATATTAAACTTTAATATTTTAATCCCTTATCTTGTAAATAAAGTAAGCAAATAAAAATAGCCACTAGTGGCTATTACAAAAAGGATATAATCAAAAAGATAACTTTTATCATATTTATTATAATCAAAAAGAAAATCTTTTATCTTGTATTCTAGTTGCAATCAGCCTATATTAAAGCTACTTGTTAACTTATACTAATATTATACTCTTATATTTTTAAATGTCAATTTTATAATAACAGTAAACGTTTACAGAAAAATAATAGCCTAGTTACCTAGGCTATTTTCTACTCTTTTGTTTCAATTGTTCCGTAACCGCCATCTTTTCTTACATACACAACTGTATGACGATGATTTGATTCATTAATAAAGCTAAAGAAATCATGATCTAACATTTCCATTTGTGTTATCGCTTCATCTAAAGTCATTACTTCTGGTTCAATTACTTTTACTTTAACTGCTGATTTTTCATCTTTTTCTTCAGATTCATCTGAAATGTTACTGAAGTAATCACTAATTCCTTCACGTTTTTTAATAAATGAATTAACTTTTTGTTTGTGTTTTAATAATTGTCTTTCAATCTTATCAGTTGCGAAATCTACTGCGCCGTATAAAGTATCAGCTTTACTTTCGGCGCGTAAGATAATATGTTTTAGCGGTATGGTAATTTCTACAATTACACTTTTCTCCGTTCCTTTACATAATACATTAGCTACTACATTTTCACTTTGATTAAATAGTTTTTTAAGTGATTCTACGCGAGATGTTATGTATTCTTTAGCGCCCTCACTCATTTTAACTAAATCGTTGCCTCTAACATTTACTCTCATAAAAATAGCTCCTTTTCTATAGTATTTATGTAAGTTATTACCTTACAATTATATTATAGCAAAAGGAGCTTAATTTGTAAATATTTTTTATAAAATTTTTAGCATAAAATTACAATAAAATTTTCATTTGTATTAGTAATTAAACTATCCAATTCTTGTTCCATTTCGTAAAATGTTGAAAAG
>JAZKYN010000072.1:0-2782 GCA_045612145.1 Bacilli bacterium | reverse complement strand
TATACCGATATGAAGTGCCATATTTATACCATTTGCGATAATTTTTGATAAGTCTTCAACATCAATATCAATTTCTTTTGGTGTGACTATTAAATTATATCCTTGTGGTGTTAAAATTTCTTCTATTAATGTTTTCTGTTCAAAATTTGATAAAAGACCAAATGAGCCAAAAAATGCACTTTTTTCTTTATTACTAATATTATTTACGTTATCTAAATCTTCTTTTATTATAGATGTTGATAATTTATTTGCTAGAGATGTCTTATTATTATTTTCTAAATATAGTTGTCTTAAAACAATATTAATAGCATCTACTGTAATTGTCGTTGCGTCAACTACAGTTGGTACACCAATAGCAATTACAGGGATTCCTAAAGTTTTCTTAGATAATTCTTTTCTTTTATTACCGATACCAGCACCAGGTTTTATTCCTGTATTTGTAAGTTGTATTGTTTTATTAATTCTTTTAATTGAATTTGTTGCAAGAGCATCAACAACAATTATATAATCAACATCAATTTTTGGTAGAATTGATTCTATAATATCATATGTCTCTATTCCAGTTGAACCCATTACACCAGGTGACATCGCACAAACATTTGAAAATCCATCAGATAACATATTCATATTTTCTAAATGTCTTGTTACAACAATATTATCAAGAGTTGTTGGTCCTATTGCATCAGGAGTGACATTACTATTACCTAGACCTACTACAAAAGCTTTTTTATTTAATAAATTCTCTTCTTTTAATAGATCTCTTAATGTTGTCGCAAACACATATTCAATGTTATCAAGTGTTTTTGTATCATGTATATCTAAATCAGTTAAGTCTATTGTATAATATGTTCCTGGTTGTTTATTAATAGTCTTGCTTGCTTTATCACCAACAATATTTTTTGTTATCTTTATATTATATAATTCTGTTTCAACATTTTTAAAATCTTCTAAATTTTGATATGATTTGTTCTCATATTCATCTTTAGCTAAATCGGTTCTACCGAATGTACATTTATTTGTTTCAATATTTTCTTTCATAAATTCACCTCAAATTATTATTAGTTAATTTTATTAAAAATATTCTTCCTTTTTACTTTATCAAAATCGTTTTTTTTGTTATAATGTATATAAAGGAGGAATTGTTATGAGAGATGATGATTTAATCTATTTATTTACTGGAACATCTGAGATTTTTATCAAAAATAGAATGAATAGAATTATCCAAGGTTTCAAAAATGAAGAAACAACTATCATTAAATATGATATGGACACATCAACTTTAACACAAGTTTTAGAAGATGCATTAACTATTCCTTTCTTAGAAGACTTAAAAATCATTATTATTAAAAATCCAAGATTTTTAACAAAAAATGCTAATACATCAAAAGATGATGCGAAAGCATTTATTAAATATTTAAAGAAACCAAGTGAAACAACTGTTTTAATTGTTGATGCGACAAACATTGTAATTCATCAAGCAAATGACATATATAAGACATTAAGAAATGTCGCAAGAATTATTGACTATCCAGAACCTGAAGAAATTGAAATTAAAGGTTGGATTGTTAGAACATTTGATGGAAATAATATTGACATTAAAGATGATGCATTAAATCTATTAATGGAATACATTGGAGATGATCAACCTAGATTATCACAAGAAATTGATAAACTTACATCTTATGTAGGAAAAGGCGGTACTGTTTATGTTAAGGACATTAAAAAACTTGTACCCAAAGATGTTAGTAATGAAATCTATAATTTAATTAAAGCAATTGTAAATCATGATTTTAATAAAACAAATAGTATTTATAATACTTTAATTAATAATACGAAAGATCCTCTTATGATTTTCTCAATGATTTCAAATAAATTTAAAGAATTAATTTCAACATATAAATTATTAAAATTTGGATATTCACAAAGTGATATTGCTAAATTTTATAATGTATCAACAGGGAAAGCATATTATATTGTTCAGGAAGCAAAATCTTTTAGACTTGAAGATTTAGAATACTATATCGATAAACTTGCAACACTTGACTATCAAATTAAAAGTGGCAAACTAGATAAAAGTATTGCTTTAGAATTATTATTATTAAGAATAAATAATGAGTAAAGAAAAAAGAAACCTTTTACAGGTTTCTTTTAATTTACGCATTTATTATGCCATTTGGTTTAAGGCTTTTGATAAACGAGATTTTTGATGAGCTGCATAGTTTTTGTGGTGAAGACCTTTTGTAACAGCTTTATCAATTTTTTTGCAAGCAAAGTTATAAGCTTCTTGAGCTTTAGCTTTGTCACCTTCTGCTACTGCTGCTTCGAAAGCTTTGATAGCAGTTTTAAGTGAAGATGTAAATGAATTATTTAATAATCTTCTCTTATTGTTAGTAATAACTCGTTTCTTTTGTTGTTTAATGTTTGCCATTATTTCACCTCCGAGGATAATTCATTACTTATTATATCACAAAATTGCAAATTGGTAAAGTAAAAGAAACTATTATTTTTAAATCACGTCGTTTTTATTCTTAATTTGTCGTTAAATATGTTCTTTCTAATACATATAGTTTTTGTAGTGCTTGTGATATATAAATTTGAATTTATTTTTTTAACTATATTAGTTGTTGGAAATGAAAATTGATTTTTATATCCATTCATACAAATTACTATTTTTTGTTTTTTATTAATTTCAAGTTTATCTAAAAAGTTTATACTTGTAGATGTATTAGAACCATGATGAGCAAGTTTTAATATATCTATTTTTACATTATTTAAATTCAAC
>JAZKYN010000071.1:0-2782 GCA_045612145.1 Bacilli bacterium | reverse complement strand
ATAAAACTACACCTTTTTATCATAAATATGGAGGATAAAAATGAAAAAATTAACAACAGTATTAGTAGCTTTTATTTTCTTTTTTACACTTACAAGTTGTAAAAAGAATACATATGAAAGTAACTACAAATTTGAATTATTTACAGATGGTATAGGATTTGCTATGAATGCAGAAAAGAAGTATGGTTATATCAATGAAGACTTTGAAGTAGTTATTGATTTTATTTATGATGATGCTAGCGCATTTTATAATGGTGTAGCTTTAGTAGAATTAGATGATGAGTTTTTTTTAATAAACACAAAAGGTGAGAAAATAACTGAAAGTTTCGACTATTTATACTATAACGCAGAAATTAAAAGATACTTTGGATCATATAATACAGATGATCCATATGACTATATGTTAGATGAAAACGGTAAATTAGTTTGTAAATACTATGAAATTCATGGTTTTAGAAGTGGAAAAGTTATATTAGTACAATCATCATATGATAATTTTGGCTATATTGATATAGATGGAAATGTATTATTAAGCAATTGTTTATATGCAGAAACATTCTATGGTGAATATTCATCTATTTGCGATTCTAATAACAATGTATGGACAATTGATAAAAATATGAACAAGCTTCATAATTTTGGACAAACAAGAATCAGAATGTATGGAGAATATGTAGTAGTAAATGATTCAGAAGTTTATGATATTAATGGAAATAAATTTGATAAAGAAATATATGTTCCTTCAAGTGGAACTTTCGCAATTAGAGAAAATTATTATTACTATGGTAGTAGTAATTCAAAAACTTTCTGTAGTTTAATAAGTGATACAAAAATTGAAAAAGTTGAAGAATATGAAGAAGTTGGTGAATATATAATAATTTTCAAAGATCAAAACTTATATTTATACAATGATAAATTAGAATTATTAGATACAATTAAAATTAAAGAGCAATTTACTTCTTATTCAACAGAAACAGATTACTATAGAAATAACTTATATATGAAATTTAGAAACACCGATTCAGATGAACAAATATATTATGTGTTTAATTATCAAAAAGGAAAAATCGAAAGAGCTAAATTTTTAGATAAATATGATGACATTGCAGGTATATATAAAGATTATATATGTGTGATAAAAGAAACAAAAGATGATTATATGTATGGATTAATTAAATTAAATGGTAAAGTTGTTTTTACAGCAAAAGCAGAAGTCCAATATATAGCAACAGATGATGGATATATTGTAAATAATGAAGATTGTACTGTATATAACAAAAACAAAAAAGTAATATATCAAAATGAAGATTGGTATTCAATTTGTTTTAATTTTCCAGGATATTAAAATTACATGGAGTAAATAATGAAATTCAAAAACGTATATTTTATAAATGGAAATGCATATGCAGGAAAATCAACAATTGTAAAACTTCTATCAGAAAAATATAATGGTATTTTATGTGAAGAAAACTATCAAGATAGAGTACTTGAAAAATTAGATTCTAATGAGTTTCCAGCTCTAACATATACAAGAGATTTAAAAGATTTTAGACATTTCATTAGAAGAACTCCAGATGAATATGAAAAATGGATTAATGATGTTACAAAAGAATGTACTATTATAGAGTTAGAAATATTAGAAGAACTATCAAAACAAAACAAACCAATATTTGTTGATACTAATATTCCTATAGAAATATTAAAAGAAATATCAGATGAAGAACATGTATTAATAATGTTAGCAGATCCAGATATATCAGTTAAAAGATTTTTTGAAAGACCAGATAGAGAAAAACAATTCCTATATCAACTTTTACAAAAAGAAGAAAATCCAACAATTGCAATGGAAAATTTTAGAAATTGTTTAAAAAGAATCAATAATGAAGAAAACTACAATATGTTTTTAAACTCAGGTTTTAAAGTAATATTAAGAGATGAATCAAGAACAGTAGATGAAACATTAAAATTAGCTTCAAATTATTTTAAATTAGGTGAATAATATGACTATAAAATTATTTTTTGAAGCAATAATAAAATTCCTTCTTGGAATAATACTTGTAGGATTATTTATTTTTATTCCTACAGGAACAATAAACTATTTAAATGGAATAATATTTATGATAGTGTTATTTGTACCAATGTTTGTTGCAGGAATACTAATGATGATATTTAATCCAAAACTACTTGCATCAAGATTAAACGCAAAAGAAAAACAAAAAGAACAAAGCATATTAATCAAATTAAGTGGATTAATGTTTATTGCAGGATTTATAATTGCAGGACTTGATTATAGATTTAGTTGGTTTAAGTTACCAATAGAAGTTACATATATCGCATCAATTATATTTATAATTGGATATGCAATATTTGCGGAAGTATTAAGAGAAAATACATATCTATCAAGAACAATTAAAGTTGAAAAAGACCAACAACTTATTGATAAAGGTCTATACAAAATTGTAAGACACCCAATGTATTTTGCAACAATTCTAATGTTTTTATCAATGCCATTGATACTTGGTTCAATTTTTTCATTTATTGTATTTTTAATGTATATTCCTCTTATAGCTTTAAGAGCAGTAAACGAAGAAAAAGTACTTGAAAAAGAATTAAACGGATATACTGAATATAAGAAAAAAGTTAAATATAGAATAATACCATTTATATGGTAAAAAAATGAAGACTTGCTAATATAGCAAGTCTTTTTTGTCATAAATAAAAATATTCTTAATATATTAATATATACAATTTATATTAAGGAATGACTAATTTGAATTATAAA
>JAZKYN010000070.1:0-45563 GCA_045612145.1 Bacilli bacterium | reverse complement strand
GGGTTAGAAAATATTTTGATTCTCTGTATTCAAACATTTTAACATTTGAAGAATATGATTTCTTAAAAAAATATTTAGATGAATTATGTATCAAATATTCTGAATTTACTAGTCCTTCTTACGTTCAAAAAGGGCAGGAATTTACAAGTAATTTTCGTTTCATTTATGAGGAGGAATAAAATATGTTTTACTTATTAGAAAATAATAGAATAATTGACAGTAATAATCCACCAATTCATTGGAAATATTTAAAAGTAATTATTGATGAAGATAATAAGAACATTTGCGTTTTTTGTAAAGACACTAGTGAAGCAGAATTTTATACAATTGTAGATAAAAAAGAAAATATATTTGACTTAACAAAATGTGGTGATTTAATAAAATTTCAGCAAACACTTACATTTAATAATATTGTTTTAGAGCAATTTGTATTACTTAATGAGAATAATATAGAACATTTGTTAAATACTTGGCAATGTTCGTATAGCGACATTCTTGCCATCTACAAACCAGACGAAAAAGGCAACTACATTAAGGTTTGGGAAAGGAAGGAGGAATAAATATGGATGAATATCAAAACGCGTTAAACAAAGTTAGAAAAGTTTATGTTGCAAGTGAACATTATGATGAAGAAGATATTAACTTAATTCAAGAACTTGTTGACAAAGAGACACCAAAGAAAGCAAAAGAAATTGAAGAAAATGATATAGTAGCAGGCAAAATATTAATTTTTAATTGTCCTAAATGTAACCATAATTTGTTTGCTAAATTTATAGATTTAAATAGAGTTGCAAAATATAAATCTAATTACTGTGAATGCTGTGGTCAAGCAATAAAATGGGGTGATGAAGATGAGCAAAGATAAATTAAACAGATATGAAAGAGCGTTTAGATATGTAAGAGATATTGCTCAACAACATTGTGAAAGTTATACACAATTTTGTTTAAGAACTGATGTTTTAGTAGAAGCAATAAAAAAAGCTGCAAAATATGATGAACTAAATAAAATTTATCATAAATATGAAACTATGGAATCGGCTGATTTGAATGCTGAAAGATTAGAAAACCAATATAAATTCGGTCTTGAAGTATTAAAATTAAGTGAGGAAAATCAAGAATCAAACCATACTCTTTCAGAATGTGTTAAAATGTGGGAAGACAGAGGTTGGAAAGTTGATGAAGATGGATATTTCAAAACTATTAATTTTATAAAAGGTGATAGAGGTATATGCTTTGATATTGACGAAAAATACTATTTTACTTTTCGAACATCATTAAAATATAATTCTTTTGATATAGATGTCGAATTACACAACCTAATCCACAAAACTATCAAAGCATTGGAGAAAAACAATGAAACAAAATGAAATGATAACAGACCCTATTAAATTAAAAGAACGCATTGATAAAATTAAAACAACTATTGAAATTTTAAGACGTAAAATTTTCGATGGTGAATGGTCAAGCGGAGAAGAATTAGATGAATTATTTGACCACTTAGACCACGAAGAAAAAGAACTTTTTAAGTTTAAGCGTAGATTAAAAGCGTTGGAGGAACTCAATCAATGAAATATATAGTAGCAACAATTTGGTGGGATAAAGATGGAACCTCTTATAAAAGAACAAAAGAGTATAAAAATAAAAAATATGCTTTAAAATATTTTGAAAAAGAAGAAGAAGAAATACGCAAAAATTATGGATATTTAGTTACTTTATCTGTTAAAAATAACAATAAAGAAATAATTATAATATATCCTAAAAATAAAGCGTTGGAGGTGGAAAATTGAACGATTTCGAAAAATTTATACAAGACCAAGAAGTCAAACGCCAAATAGAAACAAAAAAATTATTAGATAAAATTAATTATCGTCAAGGTTTAATTAACGAAAAAGATAAAATAATAAAAAATTTAAATTATGAAAAAGAATTAATCACTAATGATATTATTGAACTTGTTAGAAATTTTACATCTTCTGAAATATCTTTAATTTGGGGTGTTAGTAGTCAATATTATGATGACACTTGGCGATATTTTCATTATAAAGACGAAATAAAAGACGAAGAAAAGAAGAAAAAAATGAAAAATACTTTTGATTTAGTTCTTATGCAAATAAAAAGTAAAATTCTTTTAGAAGACAAAAACTTTAAATTACAAAACATTTATTTTTATGGATATGATAAAATGCGTTATTCATTTGTTTATAAATACAAAAAACACATTTTCGAATTAAAAATACCGATGTTTGATATAGCAAATAAAGAAACATATATAGATATGATGTTGGGCTATCAAATATTAATTCAAACAAGCGAACATTGTTGGTCAATAATTATTTGTGATTTAAATCCAAACGTTATTTCCAACAAACTGAAAGAATATATAAAAACGTTGGAGGAAATAAAAGATGATAAAAATTAAAATAGCAGCTTACGCATTAAATGATTTTCTATGGGCTTGTTATTGTAGTAATATAAAAGATGTTATTGTAACTAAAGAAGATAATGAATTAGTAATTTATTTAAAATTAGAATCTCCTAAATCTCAAAAATAATAAGGAGGTATCAAAAAATGAATAGTTTAGAATTTATTGAAAAAGAAATTGCTATGGTAAAAAAGAAAATATCAATGGCAAAGTCGAAATTCACAATAAAAAACATAACATATGAACAATATAAAGAAATAAAAGAAGAAATAGAAACTTTAAAAGGACATCTTATTCATCTTCGACAAATCAAAATCATACTTGAAGCGTGGGAATCAATTAAACAAGGTTTAAAAATACGTGAAGGTAAAATTGACGATGATTCTTATTATGAATATTTAGATTTTGAATATGATTTATTCGATGAAGCAGAAAACGAAGAAGCTGGCGAAAGATTAATGCCTATAAAAAAGGCGTTGGAGGCATATGATGGATAAATATTTTGAGTTTAAATATTGGCAAGAAATTATTGGACTATGTGTTACTGGTTTAGTTATAATAATAATTATTACTTGGTGTATTGTTACTTTATTAGTGGATTTCCTTAAAAGAAAAAGTAAAAAATGGGAATATAATTATCTTACAAACAGATGGGAAAAGGTAACCGACAATGACTAATTTAAAATTAATTGAAAAATTTAAGAAAAATAAACAATGGAGGAATAAAAAAATGTTTACTAAAATATTTAAAATGAGCGAAGCAGAAAAAACACAAAGAGATTACAAAAATACTGTTAAAAAATTTATTAAAGCTTACACTAAAGTTATTTTTAAAAGAAACTCGGTGTATGATTTACAAATTTTAGAAGATATTTGCTACAAGGTTTACACTCAACATTCAAATAAAATGGTTGGGTCTGACACAGTAAAAGAGGCAAAAGAAAATGAGTCAAAAGGAAGTTAAAAAAGAAGTTCATTTGACCGAAAAAGAACGTAAAATCGTACTAAGGTATGTTACCGAATGTAAAATTGATGGCGTTAATGAAGAAGATTTAAACCACTTGATGAAAAAGCTTAATAAAAATCCAATATTTCATTTCTATACTGAAAAAGAATTAAAATTTATCAAAGATAATTATTTGATTTACGAAGCTAGAGAAGTGACTAGAATGTTTAACGAATATTTTAACGAAAATGTATCTTATTATTCTATAAGAGGAGTAATAAAAAGATATAATTTAAAATGCGATAAAAATAAGCAACACGATTTCGGAAAAGAAACAAGAGGAAAAAAAATAACTGAATTTATGTCTGCTGAAAGCATAGAAAAAACAAAAGCCACTCAATTCAAAAAAGGTCAAAAAGCTCATAACGCTTACCCTATTGGATACGAAAGACCTAATAAAGATGATTTTATCGAAGTAAAAATTTCAAGTCCAATCGGACAAAACAAAAAGAAATCTGTTTGGAAATTAAAACATCACCTCATTTGGGAAAACGCAAACGGACAAATGCCAGCAAATCACAAAATCATATTTGCTGATGGTGATAATCGTAACTTTAATATTGATAATTTAATATTAATTAGTAATAGTGAATTTATGTCTATGAAAAAATACGGACTTAGATACACTGATTCAAAAGAAGCTGCAGAAAGCGGTGTATTAATGACAAAAATTTTAAGAAAGGTAAATGGTGTAAGAGGAGATGGCAGTAAAGAACACGCTAGTTGATTTAAATAATTTTTTATTCGAACAACTAGAAAGATTAAATGATGAAAATTGTGATTTAGAAAAAGAAATACCTCGTGCTAAATCAATCGTAGATATTGGAGATACAATTATAAAAAACGCAGCATTAGCTTTAGAAGCTTCACAATTCGTTTCTGATTGTAAGAACGTAGAAGCTTGTGGAGGTTTAAAAAGACATATACCAGCAATGTTAGACATTAAAGAGGGTTAATTGTATGACATCAGAACAAATAACAATTTTAGAAAAGTTAGTACACACTTACGGAGAAGAACAAATAAATGTTTGTATTGAAGAACTTTCTGAATTAATAAAAGAATTATGTAAAAATAAAAGAGGGTTTGAAAACAAAGAGTCCATTACTGAAGAACTTGCTGATGTTTATATAATGTTAAAGCAAATGGAAATATACTACAACATCAACCCTTTAGATTTAGAACAATGGATTAAATTTAAAATAAATAGAACAATAGATAGAAAATTTAACAAATAACAAACAAACGGAGGTGATATACTTGAACAAAAAATTAGATGAACTGATGCCAGAAATTTTTAAACTACATCAAATGGGTTGGTCTTATTTAAAAATCGCAAAAAAATATGAGTTAGATGTAAACTCGATTAGAAGAAGAATATTAAAAAATAATGTTTTATCTTACGGAGAACATCATTATTACAAAAATAAATACGTTATTCAAATTTATGATTTTGAAACAAACGAAAAAGTAAAAGCATTTAAAAATTTAACCGAATTAAAACATTTTTTAAACAGAGAAACAACCGACTTTTTCTCACAAGCTCTTAGTAGAAAAATTGATTACATTTATTCTAAAGACACCAGTCAAAAATTTAGATTTGAATTAATTGAAAAAGAAAAATATGTAGAAGAACAAAAGGTCGGTACAAATGGATAGGTTTTTATTACTATTTTTAATAATTTTAACGATAATTGAATTATTATCTATTATAAAATACAAGAAAAAGTACGAATCAATTAAATTTCAGTTTAACGAATTAAAAAATTTAACATCTGAATTAATAAGTGCTTTGAACGATAACTCACAAATTCAAATTACTAAAATAGAAAAGGAGAAAAAAAGTAATGAATCAAATTAATATTATTGGTAGATTAGTTGAAGAACCTAAAGTTAGTCATACTAGTCAAGGAGTTCTAATTGTATCTGGAAGAATCGCAGTTGCAAGAGGTTATACTTCTAAAGACAATCAAGAACCAGTTTCAGACTTCTTTAGCTTTACAGCTTTTAGAGGGACAGCAGAAATCATTCAAAATTGGTGTCAAAAAGGTAAAAGAGTTGCTTTGAGTGGTTCTTTACAAAATCAATCTTGGACTGATGAGCAAGGTCAACAACGTACAAAAACCGTTATTTTAGTTAATGAAGTTACATTAATTGATAAAAAAGATAACCTACAACAAACACAATACAATCAGCCTCAACAACAATATCAGCAACCTCAATACAACCAACAACAATACAACAATCAATATCAACAGCAACCTAAACAATGGCAACCACCTTATCAAGAGCCACAACAACAAAATCAATTTAATAATGTAAATTATAAAAATTCTATTTCTGATAAAGATTTACCGTGGGAAAATTAATATGAAAAAGCAAACATTACAAGCTATGCCATTCAATTTAAATAGTGGCACTAAAAAAATTATATTAGGCTACGGTACTTATGACGATTCTAACAACTTAGCTGTTTTAGGTGTTGACGTTTTAACTAACAAGCCATTATTTGAAGCAACTATAAACGCAATTGGTTTAAAAAAGAAACTAAAGAGAAATCAAGCTTATATTAATACTATTGATTACAGATTTTATAAGAATGAATTATTAGACTTTTTAAAAACCTACGAAATAGCTAAAGATTTAGACAGACCTATTGTTATCGAAGGCAACGAATTTCCATTATACGAATTTGATTTAAGTAAAATGTGGAACTTTAAGAATAGATATGTTGAAGTTGAAGTTGAAAACATTGAATCACACGCTGAAAAAGAGGAAGATAAATAATGAACTATTATTTTAAAGATAATAAAATTATTGCTTATAACGATTATGTAATTGAAGAAACTAAAACTGACGAATTTTTTGATACTCCATTTTGCCTTGACGAACCAACTTATAAATTATTTAAACAATTGAAAAAAAAGAAATACAAAATTGAAAATGGGACTTTAATTGTAGGTAGGTCAAAACTTCAACTATTGAATAGCACTCCACCTAATTTTATCGACTCATATCAATGTTCGTTTGAAATAAATTTAACTAAATTAAAAGAAGCGTTAAAGTTTACTGCAAAGACAGCTGAAAGACCGATTTTGTACGGAGTATTCGTTTCAGATAACGGTTGTGTTGTTGCTAGTGATAGTTTTAAAATTTATTGCTACAACGAAAACAACGTAGAACTTTCTGAAACTGGTGTTGTCTTAACTCGTGAATTTGTAAGTCATTTAACTAAATACGACAATTCGTTTTGCATAATGCAATTTAATAATCAAGTTGCAAGCATTCAAATAAGCGAAGATGTAAAAGTTACAGGAAGATTAATTGTAGGTCAATATCCTAAACTACAATCTATTATTTACGCTAATAATACTAAAGAAATAATTTTTGAAGATAAAGATATTATTAGTAAAACAATTAAACTAGGCGATTTGTTAAAAAGCAATAATAATCGTATCGTCTTCACTCAAAACACTATTTCTATTTCTAACTTTGAAGGTCAAGGTAACGAAATCGTAGAAGAGTGCAAGACCAATTTAGAAGAACCATTATGTTTAAGTTTTGAAAGCTATAAAAACGTAATAAGTGTACTAGGAAATAATCACCGAACATTTATTACAAGTGTTGCCAGACCAATATCGTTTACGAACGAAAGTAACGACACTGTTTGTGTTGTTATGCCAATCAGAATTTTATAAGAAAAGAGGAAATTATCAATGAACAAATTAAATGATTTTGAATTTAAAGTATGTAACAAAGAGATTGCTGAATTAAGTTTTGAAGATGCTAAAGAAATTTTTTCTGACTGCGTATTCATCGGGGTTTCAGTTGAATTAGGTAAGCTAAGTGACATTGTTAAAGCTATTTCATTCTTACCTACTAAAGAAGAACAAGAAGTTGTTTGGCAAAATATTAAAGATACATTAAAAGATGTATTTGCTAAAGCCACTGTTGCAATCGCTCCTCGTTATCACATCTGCGAAATGCCTGTTCCAGTAGTTGAAGTAGAAGAAGTTGTTGAAGAAGTTTTTGCACCATTCGAACCAATTGCTGAACCAGTAGAAGAAAAAGTAGAAGAACCTACTGAAGAAGTTGTTGAACCTCAACCAGTTGTTGTAGAAACACCTGTTTCAATGAGAAAAAGAGCAAAAAGATAGAGTAAATTAGTTGATTTATTTTTCAAAACAATATATAATGGTTGCATAACGAAATGTTGGTAGTAGTGCCAGATACTATCAAAACTTATGCTACTATTACCAACTATGCACTTACTTTTATGCGGCTGGCACCGTATGATTGTAGGTGCTTTCGTTTTATTAGGAGATTTTATATGGAGAACTTTACTATCAAACTAAAAAATTCAAATTCTTACAAAGATTTTTATTACAACACTAATATAAGTATGCAAGCTAAATCTATTATCGCAATGATACAAGAGTTTCCTTCTAAAGGTATTAAATTCGGTTACCTTTGTATGTGTTGTAAAGAAAAAAATGAAGAAGTATACAAAATTTTAAAAGAACTAGAACGTTTTAATTACATTGTCATTACAAAATAAATAACAATTACAGGAGAAAATTATGAAGTATGAAGAAGAAAAAGGTGTAAACGTTATTTTTCAATATGAATCAGGGATTTACTTTTTGATAAGAGGGGAAGAAGTAGTTTATGTAGGGCAAAGCAAAAATTGTTTTACAAGAATATGTCATCATTTTGGTAACAAAGAATTTAATAAAGTCATTTTGTATCCTTGTAAAATTAGCGAATTAGATTACTACGAAGATTTTTTTATTAAAAAATATAAACCAGAATATAACAAAGCAAGCAATTATGAAATGAATTTTTCTGCTAATAAAATTAAAAAAATTTTTAAAGAACGTTTAAATTTTTCAACTTCACCTTCTAGAATTTTGTACATTTGTAAAAAAATGAACATTAACATTTATATAGATGATTTTACAAAAAGCAAAAATATATACTATGATGATTTTTTAAAATTATATTCCTTGATTTATTCAAATTATGTATTATTTGTTGAGATTGAAAAGAAAACTAGTGGAAGCAACGCACTATTTAAAAAAATAATTGATTTAATTTTTGAAAAAGGAGATATTATGAATGGCTAAATATGATGAAACTAAATTTTATTGGTTGCAATTAAAAGAAGACTTCTTCGAAGAAGATGCAATTGAGTGGTTGGAAGAGCAACCAAACGGAAAAGAATATTGTTTATTTTATTTAAAACTTTGTCTAAAATCTTTAAAAGACAATGGTATTTTGATTAGAAAAGTTGGAGAATTATTAATTCCCTACGATAATAAAAAACTTGCTGATATGACTAACACTAATTTTGATACAGTAGTCATTGCTATGAAATTATTAACTGAAATAGGTTTAATTAAAGTTTTAGAAAACGGACAATTATATATAACTCAAGTAGAAAATATGATTGGTTCTCAAAGCAAATCAGCATTTAAAAAACAGCAACAAAGAATAGCCCACAAAGACAAATTATTGGGGGTGGACATTTGTCCACCTATGTGTCCACCAGATATAGAGATAGATATAGAGAAAGAATTAGATATAGAGAATAGAGATAATATTATTGTGGCTGAACCACAACAAGAACAACATACAGATGAACAAATCATCGAACACCCTATCCTAACTTATTGGAATCAAAAAAACATTATCGTGCATAAACCTAGTGCAAAAATAAACGCAACAATCAAAAAGGCTTTAAAAACTTTTACTGAAGAACAAATCAAATTGTACATTGATAGATATGTTAAAATGGTAAATGACCCTAATTATTATTTTGACTACAAATGGACTTTAGAAGAGTTCTTAACAAGAAAGAAAGGCATTTATGATTTTGCTGATGATGGCGTAAAGTGGGTAAACTATATGCAAGACCAAGACAAGCGTAGTTTCAAACCTAAGCCTAAAAACAGACCAATTTCGATACTTGATATTGATTTTGGTAATAATGAAGGATTCTAAAGAAAGGAGGAAAAATGACAAAATGTGAGTTCTATCAAATATTGCAAAAGATATGTTTAGCTTATCGAATGCCTTTAAACGAAAAAGAAGCTGATTTGTACTACGAATATTTAGGTGGATATTCAGTTGAAGAATTTAGTTTAGCAACTAATAACATTATTACTAGTGTTAAATATGAATACTTTCCTAGAATAAATAAATACAAATTAGAATGTGAAAACGCAAGAAGAGAGCTAAAATACACTCAAAAAGAAAAAGTCAGTGAAGAACTAAACACTGACATAATAGAATTTTTTAAAAGTACAAAGGAGAAAAAATGAAAAAGATTTATTTAAGAAAAGTTTTAATTGAAAATTTCAAAGGAATTAGACACTACGAAAAAGAATTTAACAACGAAGAAAATCTTATTCAAGCTAAATTCGGTAGTGGTAAAAGTACAATCAAACAAAGCTTAAATTATGTGTTCGGATTAAAAGTAGAAAACTTTAGACCTTACTTAGTAAAAGATAACGTTTGGGTTGAAAACGAAAATGCTGGTGCTACCAATGTAGAGTGGAGCATCGAAGTTGATGGCGTGATTCCAATGACTTATAAATTCCAAATTAAAGACACTGGAAAAACAAGTTCTTACTTTATTGATGATATTAAATATTCAAGTAAAAAAGCTTATCAAAGCAAACTTATCGAATATTTAGGTTTAGTAAGCATCGAACAATTAGAAACTCTTAGCAATCTTGATTACTTTTTAAATCTAAAATGGCAAGAACAACGAGAAATTTTAAAACGTATTACTGGTGTAAATGAAGTTCTTAAAGAAGTGCAACTTAAAGAAGAATACGCATTATTATACCAACAATACTTTATCAAAAACGTTAGCGAATTAGATGTTAAAAAGTCATTAAAGCAAAGAAGAAAGAGTTTAGAACAAGAAAAACTTACTAACGATACTATCATTGCTGATTGCAACAAAAGTTTAAGTAATTTACAAAATGTTGATTTTGAAAAAGTTAAAAGTGAAATTCAGGCAATCGACAACCAAATTCGTGAACTTGATGATGTTGCTAAACAAGCTCAAATTCAAAAACTTCAATTAGATTTATCAAAAATCAGACAAGAACAACAAAACGAAATTCATTCCGTAGATTTAAATATTAATGGATTATGTTCTGAAAAAAGAATTTTAAGCTCAGACATCAACGACTTAGTTCTTGCTAACGAAGATAGAAAAGGCAAAATCAAATCAATCGAAGAATTAATTGAGCAACTTGGAAACGAAAAATTTAACGAAAACGTTAATACAATTTGTCCTTATTGTAACGCTGAAATGTCTTTAGATTCTTTAAGAGAACAATATTATGCTGAAAAAAATAGTAAAATTGAAACTCTTAAGAAAAATAAAAACGAATTAAATGCTGACTTAGAAAGAGATTCTAAAACTATTACTTCACTTCAAGTTAAATTAAAAGAAGTTGAAGATAATATTTCTAAATTAAAAACTGATAAAGAACAAATCGAAGATGATTTTATGTGTAAGTCTGATGCTGTCGAAATCGAAATTTATAACTTAGAGCAAACTAACAACAGCAATAAGATTCAACAATTAAATTTACAAAAGAACGAATTAATGAAGAGTCTAGCTAGTGAACAATTATATTTACATACTAAATCAATGCTAGAAGAAAAAACTAAAAAGCAAATTGAATTAGTTAAATCTGAACAAGAACTTGCTATCTTAGAAGAATTATTAGATGAATATTCTAACGAAACTCAACACATCTTTACTGACCACATCAATAGTTATTTTCAAGATGAAATCAAGTGGCAATTCTTCTCTAAAATTGTTTCAACAAACGAATCTACTGAAGATTGTATTTTATTGTGCAAAGAAAAACGTTATGACACAGCTTGCTCTACTGGTGAAAGACTAATGGCTAGAGTTTTAGTTGTTCAAGGTTTACAAAAAATTGTTGATATAAACTTCCCTATCTTTGTTGACGACTTTAACGACTTAGGTATTAAGTTTGAATCATCACAACAATTAATTTTATTAGAAACAAAATCAGGCGTTGAATTAGAAAACGCAGAAAAATATTAGGAGGCGTATTTATGCAAAACAAACAAAACGAAATTCAAGTTAAACAAAATAACGATTTACAATTAACTAACGAAATGCAAATGGTTTTACCTTTTGCTGAAAGTTATAATCAAATTTTTAGTGGTAAAGTTGACGAAAACGAAGCAAAACATTTAATGATTGTGTTCGCTCAAAAATTAGCAACTACAATTAATAAAGCTGGCGTTCCTGCCGTTAAAGCTTGTACTCCAGACTCAATTAGACAAGCAGCTTACGAAGTTCTTAGCAAACGTCTTGACTTATCTAAATCACAAACAAGTTTAATTGTTTATAATAACGAACTTAAATTACAAGATGAATACTTCGGTAGAATTGTTCAATGTAAAAGAGATTTAGGAATCAATATTCGTGGTACTATCATTCACGATGGCGACACAGTAGAAATCAGTATTGATAGTTGCGGTTTAAGAACTATTAAACATAATACTAGTTGGAATAATTATAAAAATAAAATTACTGGTGCTTGGGCGGCGGCTTACAATGAAAAAGGTGAATTAATTGAAACTGACATTATGACATTCGATGACATTTGGAAATCTTGGTTACAATCTAAAGGCGGAATTAAAGACACTCATAAAAACTTTGCTAACGAAATGTGTAGAAAAACTGTTGAAGCTCGTTTAGCTAAGCACATCTATAACAAAAGTGATAGCAACACTGATTTTTATGACTCTTACGATTCTATGGAAGAATATGAAGAAAACAATAATCAAAATGTAAGCAATGAAAATGTTGTAGAAGTTGATTTCGGAAACAACAGTAATAGTCCAGTAACATATACCGATTCAGTTACTCCAATTGCTCAAGAAATTGTAGTTGAAGAAACTGTTGTCGTACCAAACCACGCTGATGTTAATGTTGTAAACGAACAATCTTATTACGATACTCCAGTTTATGAAGAACCAAAAGAAGAAATTGTTGAAAGTCCTATGACAGCAAACGATTTAACTACTTACACTGCTAGTGACATCGAAAACTTAAACTTAAACGTTGGTACTGAAATCGTTGTTAAATACAATGTTTACAAAGACTTAAAAGTATCATCTTCTGGTCAAAAATGGGCTAATGTACCTAACACTTATGACCAACAAACATATACAGTTACAATTAAAAGATTAAAATAAAAATATAACCCTTGTGTGAGCGTTTGAATTTATTAGCATATATATTTATGTTACTCATTCGCTCACAATGAGGTTAACAAATAAGGAGACAAGATGAAAATAAAACAAGACACAACAAACAGCACTTACAAATACGAGTTAGTGCAAAACAGAATATTTACAACAATTATAAACAAGGTAAAAGAAACTGCTGATGTTCGAATTGTTGAAAAAGAAAATGGAGAAACTTTATACAAGATTCAAAATTATATTATTGGATTTTGTGTTGTTGATAAAAGCTCATTTTTAAGTTCTTGTTACATTAACCGTATTTTAACAGCGTTGTATGATAAGACTTTAAAAGAGGTAAAATAAATAATGGATAATAAGAAAGTAAAGCAAAACAAAGAAACAAAAAGAGAATTTGATAAAAAGAATGGTTCGTTAATCAACATTTTTAAAATGTTTGCATATGATAAAGAACCTTTAACACTTGAATTTTTAGAAAAAGAATTAAATGTAAAAAACAGAAATGTTAGAGATAAAATTAGCGAATTAAGTATGCACTATGCGATTATATCTTTATGTCAACAAAAAGGTTACGAAATGTTAATCAATGTCGATAGTTATTCAGACAAAGAAATTCTGCAAAATATTGATAAAATTAACCATCAAATAAACGACTTCCAATCAAGAATTAAAGTGTTAAGAAAAAGAATGAAACCGTTAA
This sequence comes from Bacilli bacterium, assembly GCA_045612145.1. GTDB lineage: Bacteria > Bacillota_I > Bacilli_A > ML615J-28 > CAG-313 > CAG-313. The sequence goes on along the minus strand of JAZKYN010000070.1, from coordinate 32,166 downwards.
TCGCTTGGAAGAAAGTAGCTGAAAAATATTTAAAAGATAAAAATGGAGAGTAATATGCAAAAAATCATAAACAATTTAATAGATATTAAAGAAATATTAGATAAAAGTTATGCTGAAAATATTGCAACTGAACTTAACAGAGAAATTGACAAGTTAAAAAGTAAAGTAAAACCTTTAGAAGTTCCAAGTTTTGGAATTGTAAAATGCACTTGTGGTCAACCGTTAAATTTATCGGTTCTACATTGCAAAGCTAAATTCTGCCCTGAGTGTTCTAAACCTTTAAAGTGGGTATAATATGGTTTTTAAATGTTATGCAACAGGCTCAGGTGGCAACTTTTACATATTAGAAAATAACAAAGGAAATCAGCTGGTTTTAGAATTAGGAATCAAATATATAAAAATCATAACAAAAATAAATATAGACAAAACAAAAGCAATCTTAATCTCGCACAATCATAGCGACCACAATTACAAAGATAACGACAAAATGTTTTCAAACTTAAACATTCCAATTATAACATCTTTAACTGCAACTCTTAACAAACCAATCGTGTTTGGAGACAATGATTTTGTCGTAATTCCTATTAAAGCATACCATAACGTTGAATGTGTTTCGTATTTGATTCGATGCGATAATAAAACTATATTATTTGCTACTGATACTAATAAAATCACTAAAGTTTCTTGTAAAATTAATTATATGATATGTGAAGTTAACCACATAAAAGAAAAAATCGTGGAATTAACAATGTACGATGATAACAACGAGTTTATTCATCTAACAAAGTCTTTTAAAAACCACCATAGTTTAGAAAGTATGGAAAATTATTTAAGTAGTTTAAATTACAAGCCAGAAAAATTATTAGTAATTCACTGGTCATCTACTAAAGCTTTTAACGGCAAAGAAGTAATTGATAGATTGTCTAAATATATTACTCAACCAATAGAAATTGTAAAAGAAGGAGAATATAAATTGTGAAAGTTTTAAATAAAGTTAAATTTACTATTTACAAAATTAGTGATTTTGTTGAATCCGATGGAACAAATTGTTTAAAATGTGTTACTGAAATCACAACTAGAAGATTCAGCCAAAAGAAACAAAAATATTACACTCAAAAAGAAGTTTATTTTAATACGTTTTTAAGAGGTACTCAAGAACAATTCGATAAACTTAAAGAAAGAATGGCAGAACAATCAATGAAGGTTGCTGAAAATAAATCTAAACCTTTCGAAGAACGTAAAATAATGTCTAAAAGACCTTATGTGACTATTTTTGCTTATGGATTTGAATTGTATAACTATTATTTTGCCGCAAAAAAATCAAGCGTTTGTTCTGTTTATATTGATGAGTGGGATTTCGCAAGAAGAAAAATGAGCAAACATAAACAAGCAATTTATTCACAAGAAGAAGTTGATGAAATTATTGCAAAAGAAAAGAAGAAATACGAAATTAAACTTCAAAAAGAATTAGAAAAACAAGAAAACGAATTAGCTAATTTCAATTCAAGAAGAATTATTTTTTAGGAGTACATATGGAAAAATTTGTTATTCAAATAGATACTCGTGAACAAGAAGGTAAAAACATTCATCTATTGGATTATTTTAATAAGCATAATATCAAAACTGTTAGAAGCAAGTGCGTTGTAGGGGATTACATTAACATCTTTGACCAAAGTGTTGCTATTGACAGAAAGCAAAATATAATGGAACTAATTAATAACGTTACTCAAGACCACGAAAGATTTAGACGTGAGCTTCAATTAGCTCAAGAGCTAGGTGTAAAATTGATTGTTCTTGTAGAAGAGTATTTTTCAAATGTTTATGCTTTAAAATATTGGAAATCTAAAGTTTGGAAATACGGAGCTAAAAAAGGTTTACCAGTAAGTCAAATGAAAGGCGAAACTTTAATGAAAATATTATTAACTATGCAAAATAAATACGGAGTAAAATTCGTATTTTGTAGAAAAGCAGAATCAGCAAAGCTTATTGTTGATATTTTAAAAGGAGAAAATAAAGACTATGCCTAAAATTGTAGATGATGAATATTTAGATTTAAGCGATTGCAATTTATCTTTAGGTAAAATATATACAACTAAATTCGGCGGTTTATTAGGCGTTGACAATTTCAATCCTAAAGGCGATACATTCCTTTTGATGCAAAAAGTTATTGCAAGCGACCCGTTCAAAAAGTTATACGGATTGCGTGGAGACATTGCCGAGAAATTAGTAAAAAGATATTTTGATTTACACGGAATGAAATATAAGTGGTACGGAGCTGACACAGATACCTACGATATGTTTGACAACCCAGCTTTTGGTGGAAACTTAGACTTTGCTATTGAATCAAACAATGTAATATCTAGCGTTGAAGTAAAATCTAAAAATATTAAAGATTATGATTTTATTAAGAGAAACGGTATTCAACCAACTCACTTATCTCAATCTCAACTAGGAATTTATTTATCTGGGTACAACAGTGGTTATGTTTTTTATGTTTTCTTCACTAATGAACAAGAACAAAAAATAGAATCTGGCATATTTGACATCAATTTAGATTGGAATTTAGATATGTATAAAACTCAAATGCTTACGTTAAAAGTAAATTTTGATGAAGCTAAAGTTGAAGAACAAATGCAAGAAGCTTACGACTACTGTTTAGACTGTGTTATGGAGAAAAGAATTCCTCTAAAAGATGTTAGTGACAAAGCTTTAAACAAGCTTGGGCTAAAGAGAAACATCAATATTTTTAAAAGAGGAATAAACAACTCTACATTTAAACTCTAAAACGTAATATAAGGCTCAAAATCGTGTGAATTTTGGGCTTTTTTAATTAGTCTTACAAATTATACAGAAACGCTATAAAAAGCAAAAAAATGGTGTAGAATTAACTACACCACCCATACAATTCTGACAATCATATTCGTGCAATTCCAAGTGTCTCTGCACACTCCATTTTTAATATGTGTTAAGTGACCGTCGGTTCTTATTATAAAAGTTCCAATAGGATTGAGTTGGGCAAATTCAGAAATCGTAAGACCGCTGAACTCCTCAATTCTATTTAGACCAAATACTTCATCTAATAAAAATTTATAGCAACAAACACATAATTTTTCACAATCAAATAAATCTCCAACTAATTGTAGTTTATTTTCAATCACATAATAATCTTCTTCTAAAGCACCTGAAATCGCTCTACAAACGCAATCTTCTTCAATTTTTCCAAGAGGGTTAACGTTGTAAAAATCATATCTTGCCATAATTATTTAGCAATATAATCCATATAACGACATAGTTTTTCGCCGCCATAATATTCAGCGTCGTCGTCTTCTAAGAAATCTTTTGCCATATGGATAAAGTAAGCTGGGTCTTTTAATACATTGTGTAATGATTTGTAATCACTAATTTGCATTAAATAAGTAACGTAAAATTCTTCTTCATCATAATCTTTAAACGTTACACCCATTTGTTTTGCTTTTTCTATTACTTTTTCTTTAGGTAAATGAAATATATCGTATTTTTCTAACTCTTTACCCCATTCTTCTAATTCTTCGTAATATTCGTTTTCTGCGTCTTTTCCGCCATCGTAATAATCACGGCTAGCATAATCGTGAGGATACATACCATAAGCTGCATAATAACCGTAAGGGACATTGCGTTCATAATTTTCACCCATCATTCTCTCTCTATGTGGGTCACTAGCGTAACTGCTTCTTCCATAATTTCTCATTTCGTGTGGTTCACGACCTCTGTCACGACGAGAACTTCTACCTTTCGAACCATATCTTCCTCGTTCATCATACATTCTTGGATACATTCTCATATCACTTCTACCGTCTCTTGACATAATGTAATCTTTATTTCTATTCATAAATTACACCTCTTTTACAACAGTAGTAACGATATTTTCGATTGTTGCTTCATCTCCTACGTTTCTTAAAGAAATTGTCTTAGAAGAAATTGTTGGAATATTTAATACAATACTTTCATCTACTAATACAACATAGTTAATACTTAGATTTCTTAATTCAGTTGTAGGTGTTGTTATAGTTTCAGATGCTTCAGCACCAGCAATAGGTTGACCGTCAACTTCTAATTGTAAAGTAACAGTGCCTGCGGCTGGAGCGGATACAACAGCTGTAAATAAAACATCATAAAGTCCTTGTTTGTTTAAACTTACACTTGTGCCATTGCTTGACATTACTGGTAAATTATTTAAAGGGCATTTTCTTGTAATTAAAAATCTACGATAAACTGTGCCTAAATTTACTACTTCGTTTTCAGCTAATTCTTGTGGAGCAGAATTAATTAAACTAATAATATCATTTGCCATTTTTTTGTCTCCTTATAATTTTATAAAAATATAGGACATAGAATTAACTATGCCCTATTACAGGATAATTAATCCTTTTTTTCAATATTTAATTCTTATTGAATTGTTGCGATTCCTACGCCTGCACCATAGCAGCAATTCGGATTAGGAACTGTGTATGACGGAATAGGAACAGGTGCTTTAAGTTGGCTTACGATGTAAGCACTTTGAGCTTGATTAGATAATTGAGCTTCAGCAGTTGCAAGTTTACGATTTAATGTGTCAATCTTATCGCTTGTATAAATATCAACTAAACGTTGGTTGCCTGCATTGATTGCATTGATAATGTCGCAAGTTTGTCTTTCGTTTGCGTATTTAACATCTGCAATAGCACCTTTTAGGTCACAGCAACAATTAGCTAAGTTATAACCTAAAGTTGCAAATCCACGTTCAGTAGCGTTTGAACTTTGAAGAATAGCAGTGTTGATTCCATTAAATCCTTGACACAATGATTGTTGAACGCTTGCAAATCCTTGTTGGTTAGATAGTAAAATATCGTTTAAGTCAGACATAATTTCGCTATTTGCAAAACCTGCACTTAAATCTGCTTGTGTAGCATAGTTTCCACCATAGCCTCCACGATTACCACCAAAGCCAAAGCCACCAAATCCATAACCACCACCGAATAAAGCAGCAACTGCAATAAGACCAATTAAGCCTTCCCAACCTCCACCAAATCCGAATCCGTTGTTATAACCATTATTACCTGTTGTTACAACAGGAACATCTCCTTCGATATACATATTATTTTTTAAAACCTTTCTTGTTAAATTTTTTGTATTTATAGATTATTAAATTACATCTCGAGCTATAATTTGATAATTCTTAATACCTATCTTTGTGGGATTATCCCTTTTAAACTTTGCATTAAATTTTCCACCATTTGCTCTGTTAAAGGTATGTTGTTTTGTTTAGCCATTTGCATAATGTATTGAGTTGGTGTTAAATTACTTTGTTGCATTTGATTTGCTATAATTCTTAATTGTGGATTGTTTTGTAAAACCATTTGTTGTAGTGCATTAGGGTCGTTCCCTAACGTCAATATTTGTCTTAGGTTTTGCATCGCATTATTTTGAACATTCATAAATTGATTATTATTATACATTATTTAGTTCCTCCGTTTTTTTGAGTGCCATTGTTGTTTTGTTTAACCATTTGAAATAAAGAATTTATTTGATTTTGTAGGTTTGTAAATTGGTCAACTGTAACATATTTAGGCTCTTGCTCTGGCTTTTCGTCTTTATCTTTATTTAAGAAATATTTTTCAGGCTCGTACATTCCATCTCTGTCAGCTTTTTTTATAGTAAGAATCAAATCTTTTAAATTTAATAAATAAACTGTTTGATTAGGTTGTACTATATAAGCTTGTGCTTCAGCATCGTTGTTCACTAAAACGAATAAACTTTGAGTCAACCTTGTAGGTTGTGGTTGCTGATAAGGTTGTTGGTAATTAACTTGATTTTGTTGATAAGGATAACTACCATAACCATTATTATAATAATTAGGTTGCATAAAAATTCTCCTTCAATTAAAGTTTACACCAAGAGTATAATACAGAAATTTTTGTTTAACAATGCTGAAAAAATACCAAAATAATGCTAAAAAAATACCAAAATTGTGCCAAAATAAAAAAAACGAGAGCTTTTAACTCTCATTTGTAAATGTCTTAATAAATTTGTCGATTTTGTTATTAACGGTTCGGATAGGCATATTCAAAATTTCGCTAACTTCTTCTATTGTATTGTTTAAAAATAAGTATACAACCTCAGAACAATTAAATAAACATTTTGATGAACAAAGCTTTTCAATCTTCATTTCATCGTTTTCAACAATTTTTAGGATAACTTGTCTTCTTTTCATACATTAACTAAAAATACACGCTACTACTTTTCGTTAGTGCTTTTAACACTAATCTTATTTTCGTATTCATCAATTAAATATTGGTAGCCGTAAATCAATTCCATATTTGGTTTTGATTTTTCCATTTCTTTTTCTACAAGTTTTTTTAGTCTTTTAATTCGTTGACGACACCACCAACCGATACCGCCTGTTTTCATAATAATTCGTTTACTCCTGTGTTTTATTAAGATTTTTGTTTTAAAAAAAGGCTTGCTTTAACAAGCCACATTATAGAATTATTCGTCTTCTTTAATTTCGCCTAATTTAATTCTAAGTTTTTTGATTTGACCATCTAAAATAGCAGTTTGCTTTTTGTAGTTTTCATACTTGATAGCATCATCATTTGAAGGAATATTATAAACTTCTACGTTGTCAATAACTGCTTGATTTTCTTTTTTGATTTCAGCTTTTTTCTTTTGTAAAGCGTTAATCTTTTTACCGATTTTAACTCTTTCTTCGTATGATAAACCATTGTTTGCATCTAATTTTAATTGGTTTTTAGCTTTGTCAATAACTTCTTGCACTTTTGCACTTGAGAACCCTGAAGTGAATACTGCAATAGCTAAAGCAATAGCAAGACCTAGAACACCAACTAGATTGAAGCCTAATACATAAATTGTATTTTCGCCTAAAATCCAGTTAAATAGTAAATCTGAAATTGAAAGAACGAATGTTAATAAAGATACGATTGCACCTTTATTTGATTTAAACCATTTTGATAAGTTTTTCATTTTGTTTTTTGCTCCTTTACTAAAAATATAAATTTCTATTACTAGGAACAATGCTTTTATAATATCTATAATATTTTTCACATTATTGCTCCTAATCTGTTGTATTAGAAGAATTTTATGAAAAAAACTTTTGCAATAATAATGTGGTGTATTAATATCGCAAAACAAGAAGAACTAACTGCCCAATGTTATTTCTTTTGTTGGAATAATTTTTCTGCGATTAGGCTCGCAAATACTCCCGTAAATACGCCTAAGCTAAGAATCGCTAGTAATTCGTATAACACGAAAACTTTTTTAAACACCGCAATATATATGATGAAACAAACAATATATAATGCTTCTGCAACTAGGATACTTAACCATTCTGTTTTAAAGTTATAAATGCCGTTCTTGTCTTTTAAAACTTGAACTACACCGACAACTAAGAATGCGGCACAACATACAAGCAGTACCATTAATGACAACTTGCTGACAAACCCGTTAGGGAAGCCACCGATAAATTGAATTACTTTGTTCATATCTATTACCTCCACGAGTAAAATTATACCACATTCTTTTTTTGCTGTCAAGTGTTTTTATTATTTTATATTTTTCTTCGTTGCGATTTTAGGTTTTATTGTTGTTCAACAGGTTCTACATCTGTGAAGTATTCACCTTCAGTTGCGTAGATTTTACAAATGCCTTTGCCTGCTTTATAAATACAATAATTTTCTGACCATTCAATTACGTTTTCAAAAATTTCATATGTATTGTCGTTTTTTATTAAGTAAATCACTTTAATCCTCCTTGATTTTTACTGTATACCAGTCTGCACCAACGAATAAATAAATAGTTGATGATGTGTCAGGTACATTTGTATTTGAAACCAATACACCTTCTTCTATTTCAGCAAAAAATGTAAAATCTTTTGTAACAGATGGAAGTAGCGTAACAGTAGTATCATCAATATGAATTATATTGGTTGTATAATTATTATTCTGTACATAAATATTACCTTTACTATCTTCAAAGAAGTTTACGTAATTATAACGATAGCCACTCGGTATTGAAAGCACTGTACACTCACCATTTTTAATACATAACATACCAGGCATTTGACTGTAAGTTGAGTTCGCATATATGTTACCATTTGATGCTTCAAAAAATTTAGTATATGACATACCGTATGTTTCATCAGTATAAAGTAACTTAAATTCTTCATTAGCAAACATATAGTATGATTTAGCATCACCACTTTGCAGATAAATATTTTCTTTGCTATCTTTGAATTTATAAGACATACTTTTAGGAAGTGTTATAGTACTAACTGTGTTTTCGTAAACATAGTAACAATTAGCGTCCATAAATATATAAATTTTTCCATTCGACAAACAAACAGACGTCCAGTTTAACATACTAATATCTAATATATTAGTTAGTACGTCTTTCTTTAATATACCAAGCCCAATTTGATATGAGCCATAATAAATATACCCATTGTGTTCAATGATTTTTGATGATTGACCTTTATTAGTCACACTTGTAGCCATACCTTTATGTATATAAACTAAACCTTTACCATCTGAATCCCCCCAACCAGAGCTTATCCAATACAATTCGTTAGTTTTTGTTTTATAAAAAGACCCTTTTGTGTATCCTGTTATAATCTTCTCACACACACCATTTTCAATTGCTAAAAGGCCAAATGAAGTACTATAAGTTGCATATGATTGTAAATAAATTATTCCATCATCATCTAAAAAATAACCACCCCAATAATAACCATCTTGGTAAACCTTTCTAGCAACGCCACTTTTTAAACAAATAATACCTTTATAATTTGATACACTACTACTTACAAAAATATTTCCACTATTATCTTCAACCCAATATTTCCAGTTATAACCTTCAGCATAAATTTGTGTTAATTCGTTAGTAGATGAGTTAACGTGATAAATACCTAGTTTTTCACTACTAGAGTAACTACCATAAACATCAATACCATTTGAAGCATAAAAAGCATTATCAAAACCATAATTTTTTTGTACTATACATTCGTCTAAATTAATACTACTTAAGTCAGCACCTAAAGTTCCCTTAACTGTTCCAATTCGTATACCGTTTTTAATATTTTCAGGTTTTAAGTTTACAAGACTTTCTTCAGTAACATCATCTAACTCACTATAACTTGTATCCTCATTAACTATCCCTTTATTAACCAGCAAATGTTTAACATCTTCCAAAGCCTGTTCTTTTTCTTCAATTTCCACAAATCCTTCCGTGATTGCATCTGGCATCAAGTCATAAGGCGTGTCTTCTAAAACCACTCCCTTGTCAACCAGCACCTCTTTCACGTCGTCCAAATATTTGTCTGTCGGTTGCTTTATCTTTCTTAAACTATATTGCTTTTCAAAATTAGCCATTTTTATTCACCTCAGCTTTCTTCTTCCACATTTTGTGGCTCTTGGTCTGTGAAGTATTCATCTTCAACTTTTCTATTCAACCACGCTTGATACTCTTCTTCGCTTACTTCAGTGTAATTTTCAGCACTATCATAAATACCTAGATAAATAGCACCTTCACAAATTTCGCCAGAGTTAATGTCTTTTAGATGTTTGTTTTCATCAGGAATTAATTTATTATTAATTTGTTTCATATTTTCCTCCTACGCTAAAGTCCAACCTTTGTTGGTTGCAATAGCTTTGTCTTCATCAGTAAGTTTTGCTAGGTTAGTTGAACCCATTGTTAGTTTTTTAGTTGATGTTACTGTTGCTAGATTATTAAGTATTGTAACTAAAGCATCTCTAGTAAATTTAGTGCTTGCTGAAATATCAAAGTTAAATTTCATACCATACATAAGAATTGATTCAAGATTTGAACATTGGTAAAACATACTACCAAAATTATTACATAAGCTTACATTATATGCTGGTATTGTTGTTAAGTTTTTACACCCACCAAACATATTGCTCATATTCATTACATTACTTGTCTCTATTTGAGGCCCTGCTATTAATGATATACAATTATAAAACATCTGTGCCATAGTTGTTACATTACTTGAGTCTATTATAGGTATTTTTGTTATATTATAGCAAGCATTAAACATACTTTCCATACTTGTAACGTTACTTGTATCAGTATATTTTAATAATGTTTCTAGTTCTTCATCAGTTACATAACTTTGGTAAAACTCACAGTAACAACTTTTTTTAGCATCAAAAAGAGCTTTAACTCCACCGAGTTTTAAACTTTTTATAACTTCATCTAATTTATCGTTAGATATATTCTCATCAGCAACACCTTTATCAACCAACGCTTGCTTTACTTCCGCCAACTGTTCATCAGAAGGTCGTTTCAACGCCGTCATTATGTAATCTGTTTTCATTGTGTAACCTCCTCAATTGGTTCGATTGGTTTGTCAGTCTCTGCATAAGTGTAAGGTGCGTTTTCAACGTCGATAGCCTCAGCGTACTCAACGCCTGTTTCAATTTGTTTGATGTAAAAACCAGTACGTATTAGCTCGCCGTTTTCATCTCTCAATGGCTCAAACTTTTTGTTAACCTTCACGTCAACGTTTCTGTACAGCTTCACGCCGTCTTCTCTTTGCCTATAAAATTCTTTTATTACCATATTAGTTTTCCTCCTTATGCGTTAGGGTCTGTCAAACTTGGATACCAAGACAGTGGTTTCATATGTAAAGCATACTCTGACCAGTTTGTTGAAACTTTAAGCTCTTCAATGATGGAGTCGTTAACCCACATAATTGCTCCTTTGTTAATGTTAGAAAACACATTTGTATTTGATACCGCTGGTACTGTATCACAATATATAAAGTAATTTGTTAAACTATAGCAATTATTGAATGCAGAACTTTCTATACTTATGACACTTTTTGGGATTGATACTTTTTTTAAATTGCTACAACCTCGGAATGTATAACTTCCTATACTTGTTACACCTTCTGGAATCGATATATTTATTAAACTATAGCAATTATCAAATGCAGAACCTCCTATACTTATGACACTTTTTGGGATTATTATATTTGTTAAACTATAGCAATTTTGGAATGCTCTACTTCCTATACTTGTAACACTTTCTGGGATTATTATATTTGTTAAACATCTACACTCAGTGAATGCAGAATCAATTAAATTTGTAAAACCGTTTTTTATATAAATTTTTTGTAGTGCTTGGTTTTGAAAACTTGCTCCTAATATTTTATTACCAGCAATAATATCACCGTATATTTTTATAATATATTCACCTGCATTTGCATAAGTGTGTGCTATATATGTATCAACTGTTCCATCGCCCCAATCAATAAGACTAGCACCAGTAAAACCAAGTGTAGGATTTAATCCTGTTTTTGTAGTAAACCTACAGAATAAATAAGTTGCATTATCTACTGTGTTATATGTAGCATCAATATCAGTAGGTTGTCCTACAATATAATTCTCTGTGTCATAATTCCATTCAGCAAAAATTAAGTAGTCAGGGTCGTAACTTGGATTATCTGGTGGAGTTAATTTTCCACCTTCTGCAACGTATTCAATTTTAAGAATAGTGCCGTCAGTGTCAAAGTATCTAACACGATATTTGCCTTCGTAAATTGCTCCATTGTCAACAGGTGTGCTTGCTCCACCTCCACTACTGCCTTTAAACTTTCTAATTTCACTAGAATAATTTTGTGCGTTGACTTTTTCTTCAGTGCCTTTTACATAACGAATAGAGTCTGCAAGGTCAGTTAAAAATTCATCTAGATTTAATTTTAATTTAATAATAGGTTCTGATGAGAAAAGTTCAAAAATTAATTCGTTTTGAGTTCCTGATGCAACACCGTTGTATTCAGAAGTTAATTCTTTATTTACAACAATTTCACCATTAAAATCTGGATTCCAACCGACAAAAGGGTACTCATCACTAATTTCGTTTTGTGTACTAACATAATATTTTTCTTCAGTTATTGTGTTAATAATTGCATAACCTTTTTGATTGTAAGCTGTTTCAAGGTCAACGATATACAACGATATATCTGATGATTCAGCTGTGTTAAGAATATACTCAGCCCAACCTTCTAACTTCATTGTCAACTTGCTACAAATTTCAGTTATTTCTTCATCGTTTAGATTAATGTTTAAATAAACTTTTTCTACTAAACCAGTATTAGGAACTGCTGTCCCTCTCCATTTATCCATATTAGTAGTCCTCCTGAAGCTTATTCTCTATTGAATTTTTAATAGTTTTGTCAACATATTCTTTGCTTATAATATTCCAAGTATCTCCAAATAAAGTGATAGAGCCAAGTTCTTTTGCTCCTTCAACGTTTTCTTCATCAAACGTCATTGTAAAAGGTTCATTATTGTCTGGAATATTCCAAGTGTCGTTTCCTATTTGAAGACTTCCAAGATAAGGTGCATTACCTTTCTTTTCGTTAGACATTTTAATATTAATAGGGTCTGTTTCAGCTGGAATGTTAAAAGTATCTCCATTGACAGTTATACTTCCTAAATAGTCAGCACCTTCTTGTTGCTTAGAAGATAAACCTAAATTAATCGCTTCTCCCGAGTCATCAATAAATTCGTTCCCATCAAATGTTAATTTTTTATTTAAAGACTTAACCCAAACAGTTAAACCTTCGTGTACTACTTTACTATCAATTAAGCCTTGTAGTTCTTCTTCGTTTTCTACAATCGTTCTTACGTCCATTGGAATATTAGAAGAAAGTTTAAAGCCATTTGCTATTTGAATACCTTTTTTATCTTTAAAGCTCATATTTCTACCTCCTAATATGTAAACGTAAACTTCATTGTGTTAGAACTAGCATTAGCTAATACGTAAACTACATAATTTATTCCATCAATTGTGACGTATTGTTTTTCAAATAATTCTAAATATTCAAATCCATTTTGGTCTTTGATACTAGATAAATCACCGTAGTTCGCATTGTATGCTATCACTGCTTTTTCTTGATTTAATTCATAATTATATTCTTTTTTACTTTTACTTACTACTTGTTTGTTTAGACTTTTAATTAAAGTTTCATTTAAGCTTTCGTCTGCATTAATTTTACCATAATAATACGGATAAACAAAGTCAAACGTCTTGCTATTTTCTGTTTTTGTTGTTTTACCGTCAGTAACTTCTAATGTTAAATAATTATATGTAGAGTTTTCATCAACAGTTATATTCAAAGAAATTGTATTTTTTTCTGTGATTCCGTCTGTTTTGCTTGCTACAATTTGGTTACCTTGCTTAACAACGATGCCAGTAATAGGCTTACTTCCTAACTGAACATCTACTGTAACGCTATCAATTGTTTGTGTTGCTCCTGCTTCGTATGTTCCTCCGTTAGGATTTGTTGAAACAGAAAATTCAAACTCTACATAAGGATATAACAACATATTAAATAATTCGCTGTAAGGCACTTTATCAAATGTAGAACCTTTTTCGATTCCACCTAAAGTTGCAGTTGTAGGATTTTCATTAGTGTATTCAGAATCTCCTCCTCCGCCACCAGCAAACAATTCCCAAGTGTTACTAAAGCCACTCCAAATGTACATTACTAGTTTATCTTCTTCTTTAACATAAGCGTAATAACCAGCTTCTCCAGTAGGGTTTGTTGCAATTAGCTCATCGTAACTGTTGTACTCGCCTCTGAATTCTTCATCACTTGTTAATTTTACTCTAGTTTTTTCTCCGTTATGTTTTTCTAATACTAAATACATTCCTTCTTGATAAGCTTTGTGATACGAATCAAAAATTTTGTCGTATGTGTTTATCTCTTCATATTCGTTATCGTTTGATAATGTATTTCTTATAGATAGTTCAACATAGTTAGTTGTAATAATTCTATTTTGACTAACGCTATATCCTTCTAAAGATATTTTTAAAACGCCAGTCTTTAATAGTTTGCCTTTGATTTCAGCAATATCGTTTTCTACAATTTCTTTTGATTTAGTCCCATTATTGTGTTCGTATGATGCAATTATAAAGTTGCACTTCTTCCAATTTTCACTTATAAAATTTACTTTAAGTTGTAAATAATTTAAACTTCCTTCTACGATAAACTCATTTTGATTTAAATATAATCTTTGTTCATTTACATTTACTAAAATATTTCTCATAGTTTATCCTTTCATTTATATTTTTTATTCTTCGTTGTTTTAATAATCTATTTCTATTGCTGAAATTTTAAGTTTTAACACACCCTCATATGAGGCTGAAATCTTCGTAATTTTGAAAGTTTCATTTGACCTATCTGATAATCTAATTAAATCTCCAACTCTCAAAATTTGCCCTTTATTAGCCTGATATACTAAAATTCCTTCAGTGTTATAAAAGTCATATACGCTAGTTGTAAATGTCATCTGTTTTTTTCCGTCTTTAAAGTTGTTATAAATAGTTTCACCAATGAAACTGTCAATAGGCTTGCCATTATATCTGTGTGTTCTATTTGTTTTTAAAAGTTGCCATTTTTTAGAACTATCTAATTTGTAAATTACAGACCTTGCTGAATACCCTGAACTAAAACTTAAAACTAATGCACAATCACCTTCTTGCAAATTAGTTGTATCTATTGAGTCTAATTCTGTTTTTGTATTCACTATTAAGCTTTCTTTTACTATTACTTCTTCTAAATCTCTTACAACTAACGAATTGCTTTCAATTTGGTAATCTTGTTTAAAAAAGTTACTTTCTCCTACATTTAAAACAGTGCCTTTTAAATTTCCTTGTTCTACTGTAATGCTTATGCTTTTAAAATAATACTCTTCGTTCATTTCTGAACTACTGTCTATTATTCCAAATATTAAAGTATGTATAGGAATGAAAAATTTACAATAATATCCATTTTTTTCAATGTCTTTTTTTGAATTTATATACAAAGTTAATCTATCTGAAAAATTTCCGTTTGTTCTTTTGACGTTATTGTAAGTTTCGTAATCGCACCATTCAATATAAAATTTGTTGCTTCCATAGTTATACAAATCGCTATAAGCTCCACTATAAACTCTTAAAAAATCTAAATAATAATTTATTTGTAAATTTTTAGTCACTGGCTCGTTTAATTGTAAAAACCCTTCACATTCTATATTCATTTCTTGTATATTTAAACTTATATTAGATGTAAAAGTAGAATTATTTTTTTCTACTGTGACATTAGTCCATTTATCAAATTCTAAATTATTTAAACTATTAAATTTGTAAAACAATGATTCATATTCTGTGTTGTAATAAGGTCTTTCACTCGAGTTAATAAATTTTAATAATTCTTCGCTTAAATAATCGGTAGAATAACCTGCACCAACATTTGAAGGAAGTTTATTGTTTATATTTAATGTTTCGCTTGTTGTAGAAGAAAATTCGCTTGTAAATAATTTAGTGTTTACATTTACTTTTGAAATATAATTATCTGGTATTAAATTCATTTCTACATCTTGTTCAGTGTGTTCCTTTTTAATGACAATAGGTAGCTTATGACTGTTGATAAAATAAAAATCAATTTCTAATTTGCCGTTTTCATTAACAAAAATGTTGCCCATTGTAGCGTTTAAAAACGAGTTCCAAAGTTCTTTTAAATTTTTACAGTTTATGTAAGGATATACAAAAATAAAATCTTTTAAATAATTTTCGTATTCAATAGATAAATTTTCAAAAGTTATATGATAATAATCTCTACTAAAAGAAACAATTTGTTCGTATAATTCTAATCCGTTTAATATCTCTTTTAAAGGTATCTGATTGTTTATAGTAAACTCTTCACAAGGAATTTTTTCTAAAAAATCAATATAATCATTTAAAGAATAATTAAATTCTTTGCTGTTTAGTGGTAAATGTCCGTTAGTTCCAATAAATTTCCCTATTTGATTTCCGTTAAAATAAATTTTCGTGCTGAAATAATTTTTTAATTCTTTTACATCAGCTCTTGTTTTAATATAATTATCGGCATCAATAATTTTTATATCTCCATCAGATTTATTTGTTCCAAAATAAGGTAAATTCTTATCACTAAGAGTTTTTATAAATGTTAAATTATCAAAGAAACCATTAGAATAATTAACATAAGAAGTTTTTTCTGGTAAAATAATTTTTAATTTACACTGAGAAACAGATAAGTTTTTTAAATCAGCTCTACTGAATTGTAATTCTAAATAAGATTCTTCT
Source organism: Bacilli bacterium (assembly GCA_045612145.1). Classification (GTDB taxonomy): domain Bacteria; phylum Bacillota_I; class Bacilli_A; order ML615J-28; family CAG-313; genus CAG-313. Next base: position 16,020 of record JAZKYN010000070.1, on the reverse strand, counting down.
TTAGGATACCAATCTTTAGCTTGAGTTCCAGTTTTTGTTTCGATGTTTTGTATTAAATCATATTCAAATAAATATATACCGTTATCAACATAAGTTGGATTTTCTAGTCTTGATAAATATACGCTATTATCAGAATCTAAAAAATATCTAACATCAGCATATAAAGGTATTAAAGTTTTTGGGTCAGTAGCTAAATCTTCTTTTGCATAAAAATATATTTTTTTCCACATTTTTATATTTTTTATAACGACTCTACCAAAATTTGTTATCGAACCAGTACTACTGTTTATTGAATAAGTCCCTTCTAAAATATCATCGTATTCAGAAATAAAATTAGAAGGAACAAACTCAATGTTATCAACTCCGCTTTCACCGTTAAACGCTATTTTTAATTCTAATCTGCTCATATTAATTTCCTACTTTCAACACACAGCTAACAGTACTATTACCGTAATTTGAATCTTTAACGCTTAAAAACATAACGTATTCTCCAGTAAACTTCAAATTAGAAATATTTATATTAATTAAAGTCTGAGTTGAATTGTTTGTTTTAACTTTATAAACATTACTTTCTTCTTCTTTAACTACGTTTGTACCACTTAATTTTAAAGAATCATTAGAAAATGTTACTTCTATTTCATTAGCAATAAAACTATCGTTTAATTTTGTTGACACATATACACTTTTGTTAGCATCTGAAATTTTACCACAATCAATAAGGTAAGGTAGTTTATATTCTACGTTAGATTCATTATATAATCCAATACTAAGTGTAGAAACTGGATTCATTGTACAAACTAAATTTAGTTCAAATTCTTTAAAACCGTAATATCTTCCACCCCAAGCGTGTGGATTCAAACTAGTTTTATCTTTTAAATAAAACATATTTGTTCTAATCATATCATAGTCTTGGTCATAATATGTTACTGCAAATTCTGTTTTTCTTGTTGCTTGAATTATTTGTCTGTATAAATCTATTTTTATATATTTAAATTTAATAAATATTTCTGGAATTTCTACTTGTTCAATTTCGTTTATGTTTGTCATAGTAAAAGCGTCACTTCTTTTAGGTTCTGTCTTTTTTGTTATATGATTTAAAACATAATATTCTGAATATTTACTAATGTCAATTCCGTCAATTGTTATAGTCATAAAATTTGTTGTCATATTATCACCTAACTATATGTTACCTTGATATTTTGTTTTTTAAGTTGGTCTGCAATTGGTTTAGCAAGTTCTCTAGCAATTGCATTATTGTTTACATTTTTAAAATCTACTACTATATTAGAATTTTTAGAACCGTAAACACTATCAGCAGTGTTTTCGTTCTTAGTATTACTTTCATTTTGAATTTCAGAACTTTTTCCGCTAACCCAATTATCTATTGATTTATAAGCATTTTCCCAAGTTTCACTCCAGTTATTAATCATTTCACCCTTTCGCCAATCGTATATTTTTTCCAAAGGTTTCTCTAATGCTGTACCTTTAGTAAAAAAGTTTTGAATACTTATTATTATATTTTTAAAGCTATTAATAACGTTAGTTAATAAAGTAGCTATAAAATCAATAAATTTTGAAACAGCGTAAAAAATAGAAACAAGTATTTTTGCTATTCCTCCTAATAAAGGTTTTAAATCAAGATTCAAAGCCCCTTTTAAAATGTCATTAATTCCGCTAGTTGCTATTTTAGTAGTTGCTGTAATTTCAATTATTTCATCAAGTTTGCTTAAAACATTAATTATACTAGTAACAATAGTTCCTACCGATTCAGATAAATCTTTTATTGTTATAGCTATATTTTGAATTGTTTCTGATGCTTCAATACCATCTTCTACTCTTGCTGTTTCGTAAATGTCTTTGTTTTCTGTTTTTTGTAACACTTCAAATTTATCAAAACTAAGTAGGTTATTAGCTTCTTTCATACTTTTCAAATAATCTTTAGCATATTGGCTATTAATTTTAGTGTATTCAGTTAATCCTTGAGATTTAGCGTTTATATAACTAAGATAATTAGCAATTTGTGCAAATACATCAGCAACAACTTCTAAAGTTGGAGTTAAAGTTTCAAGAAACGGTTGTATCATTAAACCTAAACTGTACTTTATCTTATCTGTATTTGTTGTAAATTTAGACATTATTTTGTTGTATTGTTCACTTGCTTTAGCTAATTCTTCTGATGAAGCCACTACTGCTTTTTTAATTTCAGCCATAGCACTACGAATAATACGATAAACAATAATTCTACCTATTGATTTAACAAACTTATTAACGTTCTTTTTAGCTTTTTCAAACGCTTGATTATCTTTTTTATTTTCTTCTTGTGTAATACCGCCAGAATCTAATTTCAATTGTGTTTGAGCCATTTCAACTCTTTTTTTAGCAAGTCTTAAACTTTCTTGTGCTGATTTTAACCTTAATTGGTCTTGACTATTTTTAGGGTTTAATCCTACTTTTTCAACAACTTTTTTATATCTTAATTGAGCTAATTCAAGTTTTTGTAAGGCATCATTGTATTTAGATGAAGTGCTTTTTAATTTAGCTAAATCTTGCTCTAACGCTTCTTTTCTAGTAAGCTCTTTATAGTCTGAATCAACAAATGCAGATTTGCTAATTAAATTATTAGTTTCTACAATAGTTTTTTTAAGTTCTTTATTAATTTGTTTTCTTGCTTTTAAATATTCTTCGACTGCTTCGTTTTCGTTCATTGCAAACCCTTCAGGTAGCTGTGCTACACCGTGTCCGCTTTCGTATTGAAGAGCTTGATAAGGGAATTTTGTTTTTTTATTTATGTTTACTAAATATTGTTTTGACCAATAGTCAGACAATTCATCTTCTATTTGATGGGCTTGTCTTAGACTTTCAGCTTTTAATGTAGCTGAGCTTGGTGCTGGGAGTAATAATTGATTGCCTTTAAAAACATCGCTAATAGCTTTTTGTTCTCTTTTTATTAATGCAATATTATTATCAAGATACCTTTTACTTCCACTATCATAATTGAAAGGACGTTTGCCTTTTGGTACTATTTCGAATTTTTGAATTTCTTTTTGTACTTTACCTATTTTGTTTAAATCTTTTTCTACTTGTTTTAATTGAGAATCTAACTTGTTCCAACTTTTTAACAAACTAACTTGGTCTTTAGTTAGGTTAAGATTAGGCATAGTTATTTTACTAAAAGCATTAAACTTTTTTTCTAATTTAGTTAAAACATCAAGAACATCTTTTAAAACTTTCGTGGCATTATCGGTAGCGACAACGTTAAAATTCAAATCTTGAAATTTATCCATTTTAATTCTCCTTTCTATTAAATTGTTCGTTTATTTTATTCGCTATATTTATAAATTTTTCTTTTTTAGATTCTAGAATTTCTTTTTCGCTTCGCTCGAAACTCCATTCTTGTAAAAGCGGTTTGTCTATTTTCTTTCCTGCTACTCCACTTAGTATATATAAAGATAATAAAAAATTAAGTTCATCTTGCTCTTTTAAAGCTAGCTCTCTTCTTTTCATTAGTCCTTTCATAACCACATTATAAGAAATAGGAGTTAACCCAAGCAATGTATTGTAGTCAACTCCTAAAGATATTGCAGGCACGAAATAATTCTCGTAAATAAAGTTTTTTAATGAACCGTATTTATCGAACAAATCATTTAAAGTAAATTTGTTTTTTTTACTTAAACTATTGCTGCTTTCATTGGAATCAATTGTTTTTGTTATTTCGAGCGGCGTACTAAAAAATTTGTGTATAAAGGAAGTAAATGTGTTAAAGCATCAGTAGGCTCTAATTCACCGTCATCAAACGCTTTATTTAATTCTTCCACTGATTCTTCTAAAGTTTTATTAACTAAAACACTATAAATAATAGTTACTGATTTAAAAGGTTTTGTTTGCATTTCTTCTAAGCCTAAGCCTCTATCTTCACATTCCATTACTTGTGCAAAAGTTAATTTTTCTGGAATAACTAAATTCTTGCCATTAATTTTCATATTGATTTGTTTATACGCATTGTTTTCCATTTTATATTTTCTCCTTTATTTTTTATTCTTCGAATTTAATGCTTGTTGAATTCGAAATTGTAATTTGCATTTCTCTAACTTCATTAACACCTTTTCCAAGAGGGTAAGCTCTTAATTGACCTGAGAAAGAAAATCTTCCTTCGGTAGCGTCTGCAACTGCTGGTGTTGTGCTTAATTCTTTTGTTGAGAACCAAAGTTCAAAATTATAATCATTTCCATCTTCTAATGCATCTAACTTAACCATATCGCTTTTAGTATAGTTAGCAGTGAATGTTAATGTACCCATTGCTTCAACACCTAAAACGTTAGTTTGAGTCTTATCTGATAAAGTTGTTGTTTCAATTGTTTCAGGTTCACCACCTAAATCTGAAAAATCTTTGATGTCGATTAATTTAGTATAAGTAGTAGTTCCACCTGTACTTGCACTCCACTTTTTTTGAGTAGAATCATATGTTGCTTTAATCATCAAATATGTTCCGTATGTTGAACTAGCCATAAAATTATTTCTCCTTTCTAAATAATTCCATTGTTATTTGTATTTATTGTAGCAGTATATACCATTCTCCATCTAAATACATTGCTATCTAAATTAGGTAACGGTCTGCTGTTGCTTAGAAATAAATTTCTATAATTTTCATTTTTTAAACTATTTATTATTGAATTAACTATTTTGTTACATTTTTCTTCTTTAGAAAAATCTTGTTCATCTTTAGTAAAAACTTCAAAAGAAATTGATACATCACAATATTTAAGCTCTCTAGAGCTGTCAACTGTTTGTTCTGCTTCTGAAAAATTTTCGATAGATATAACAACGGAAGGTAAAGTAGTTCTTTTGTTTACACTATATAAATCAAAATTAACTTTCTTTATTGTAGCCTTTAAATGGTTTTTTAATTCTTCTAAATATTGATGTATGTCTAAATTCATTTTATAATACCTGCCTTTTTTAAAGCTTTTTCAACTATTTTTTGTTGATTCTTTTCAAACCAATAAATTGTGTCTCTTATATATCCTTCACCTTCAATACCTTGAGTCCAATTTGTTAGACCTAGAGCTTTATATCTCCAACCATCTACATCGTGATTATTAACATCGTATTCCCAACCCATTTGATACGCTTTTGATTGTATATCTAAAGGAGTTAAGTTTCCTATGTAACCAAAACCAAACTCAAAATAATAAAACGGATTTACTGCGTCACCAGTTTTTTCGTTGTATCTAACACTGTTTTTTCCTAGTTCTATAACCCAGTATAAATCTCCTTTTTTTACTTTTTGAATATCGTTAGTAAATGAAAAATCGTCAATATGTTCGTTCGGTAAAGATTTGTTAATGTTTTTATATAATTTATTATAAAATTCATCACAAATGTATTCTATAAATTTTGACAACTTTTTCGGAAAAGAATTAACGTATTTTTTAAAAGTTTTGTTAAAAGATTGTATATTACTTGTTACTTTCATATTTCTTTAAATAATAGATTTTATATCTGTTATCTTGGTCGAAATCGTATATTTGATACAAATGTTCTAAATCATTTTCATCTACTGGTTCTTCTAACCATAAACAGCTATCTATTGTTCCAAAATATAAATTCGAATGAGGTACTAATAATTTCATATTGTCATAATCAATAATTCCTTGAACCTCGTAAATACCATATTGGAAATCGTAAACATAAAACGAATCGTGACTTTCTTCGATATGAGTGCAATAAACATCTAAAATTCCGCTTTGCCAATTATTAATTTTTAAAACCTTATAATTAGCGTTGCCTTCTTTAGGATAAATATTAATCCAAAATACAGTGTTTTCATTTATATATTTATTTATATCATCTATTTCAAATTGTAGTCTTAAATCGTATTGTTGACTGTTTCCATAAGCGTTTTGAACCATTCTGCCTTTTGCGTTTAAACCTATCTGTGCTTTAGTTGCAATTGGATTACCATATATAGGTTTGTTGTTTTTATAACCTATTAAGTAACCAATGTAAATGTTGCTTTTATCTATTTCTCTTAATTTCATATTTTAGCACCTATGTTTAAAGGGATTTGAGATAGAATTTCATCACTAGGTCTAATGTGACCAACTTGAGTTTTAATTCCATTATTATCTCTAATCAATTCACCTTCTACACCAAGTCTTTCATAATCAATTTTTACCATAGAATATAAAACATCATAATACTTTTCATAAATAGTTGAAATAGAAGAGGCTTTAATACGCCTCTTAATTCTATATTCGCAATTGATAATAATATCATCTAAAGCGTTGACTACCTTTGGCTCTGAACCAAAAAAACCTTGCATTTTTACGTTCAAATCGCTTCTTAATTTAGAATATTCTTCTTGCATATTAAAACCTCTTTCTTTTTTAGTTTCGTTGTATTATTAACACCTATGTAAGTAAGCTTTAATTAAGCAACAACTTCTTCAGTAACTTTAGGTTGTGCTTTTTTCTTTACTTGCCCGTTTTCATCACATTCTAATTGTAAATCAATTACTAAAAATCTACGATATTTTTTTAAATCAGATTCAGTGATTACTTGGTTTGAAAATCCTTCGCTTGGTTTTAACCAAGTTTTTGAATTTCTAAAATTAATGTTAATAAGTGCTTTTCCTGATATTAAATAATACTTTTCCATTTCTTTAACCTCTCATTACATTGTATAACAAATATAGACGTTATCCATATCTGCAATAATTGGAAGTGCTGTTGTTGAAACTTTAGTCCATTGAGCAGCAGGGTCTTTTTCTACCCATTCTGTAACTGTTGCTAAGTTATCAATTCTATATGATTCTTCATTTAGTAACATATCTTCTGGAGTAGGTGAGAATGCACCAACACCTAATGCACCATTATAAGCTAAGAATGTGATTCTATCATCTGGGAAGAAACGAGATGTTGCTTTTGAACCATCAGCATTTTCGTATTGATATTGAGCATCATATACAGCAAATTGTAATTCTAAAGCAGCTCTTAACCAAGTCATAAATGCACCTTCAGAAGGGTCAACAACAATGCTTGAATTTTTTCTAGCTTCTTGTAAAACTTTGTTTTTCTTTAGTAAACTAATAACTCTTGAGCTAACAATTGCAGCGTTAATTTCTTTACCTTTTTGTCTAGCAGCATCTTTAACTCTTTCTACTAATTCAAATACATCTGCATTTTCATCAGTTAAGTCAATTGCAAAAATGTTTTCTGAAGACATTTTGTAATCAACTGTTTTGTTGATGTTGTTTTCTTTAATAGTGATTCTACCAGTAGCAAATAATTCCATTTTCATAGCTTCAACTCTAGCACGAACACCACGGTATAAGTTGTCAATGTCACCAAATACTAATTCTTTAATTTGTTGACTACCAACACCATAACGTTTAACTCTTGCTTCGTGTTCTGTTAAATTGATTTTATGTTTAATGTATAATGCTTCTTCTTCGAATCTTTCAGCATCATTACGTTGTCTGATTGGTGCTTCAGCATCTAATGCACTTACTTCAGCCATAACTGGTAATGCGTCTTTACCTCTAACCATTTCCCAAGCAAATTGAACGCTGTCATAGAATTGGTTAGGAAGTAATTCATCACCAAGATAATTGATTTGTGGTTTATAAGCTTGTGTGAATTGTGATAATTCTAATGTACTTAATGTTGTTCTCATTTATTTATCCTCCTATGCGTATGCTGCTTCGTTGCTTAGTTCGCTGTTTCTATAAGTCTTATAATCACCAGTAGCAACTACTGTAACTTTTTGACCAGCTTTTCCTTCGATTGTTGCAGAAGTTCCGTCTGTCATAGCAGCAAATTCACCGTCAACGAATACGATATAATTTTGTGCGTTTGGTACAGCACCCCAAGTAGCTACACCTGAGCTAACTGTTACGCTTGGTTTTGTTAATTGGATTAATTCACCAGTACCAAAGTCAGGTCTTTCAACAGTATAATGTTTTAAGATATATAATCCTAAAGCTTTTAATGAAGTGTTAGCTGCACTTGCAGGAACGTCTTCTAATCTGTCTTCCCATACATAACCGCCAGTCATTAATGAACCTACATAGTTTCCATCTGCATCAGGGTAAACATCTTCAAAAACAACACCTACTGCATTTGTTGTGTTAGCAGGGTAAAGTTTACCTTTTTTAATAACTTTTACAGTTTTTCCGCCAGCTTCAACTACGTCTGTACCTAAAGTAGCAGCAACGTCAGTGAAATCTCTTGTTTCTAATTTTTTTCCAACTTCACTAGCTAAAAAGTTTCCTTTTGCTCTTGAAGTGCCATAAACGTTTTTATAATTTGTTGGCATTTTTTTCTTTCTCCTTTAACTATAATATTTTTTATTTAAAATAATTCGATTTTGTTTCCGATTGACTATTAAATTTTTCAAAGTATGATAAATTATTGTCCTGATTTTCGGGTTTAATCTGTAAAGATGGTTGTTGCTTTTGAACTGTTTCTTTTAATTCTTTTGTTTTTTGTTCTACAAAATCGTTGATAGCTTTTGCTACTTTATTTGCTTCACTTTCAGCAACAGAATAATCTAAGCCTACTTTAGTCGCAAGCAAATCAACCAACTCATTACTTAACCCAGCTTTAACATAAATACCTTTTACTTTGTCAACATTTAAAGCTAAAGTTTGTTCTTCGACTTGTTTTTGCCATTTAAGTTTTTCTTCTGCAAATTTTTGTCTTTCTAATTCTAATTTTTGAACATCTGAAAGGTTTTTTTCTTCTTCTATCTCTTTTAAAATTTGTTTTCTTAGTTCTTCTTCTTTCGATGCCATTCTTTTGCTAACTTCCGCTTCTACATCTACAACACCATTTTGTGGATTTGGTTCACCACTACCGCCACCATTAGATGGTGCTGGGTTGTTGTTTGTAATAGGTGTTACGTTTGGGTCTGAAATTTGTTGTGGCATTGTAATTTCTCCTTTCATAAAATGAATTTTGCCTTTTGTATCTGTACATTATTTTTAATGTATGTACCTATTTTTGTGTGTTGCTTACATCTTCAACAATTTTATCTGTTTTTGTAGCAACTACTTGTTCTTGTTCTCTTGATGCTTTGTTTTTGTTTGCTGTTTCAGCAACATCTTGAGAAATATTTGTAATCTTTAACGCATCTTCATCATTTAATCCTGCACTTCTTAATGTGCTGTAAGAATTAGCCGCATCAGTAATGCTAAAGATTTTGTTTCTTTGTGGTTTTACTTCCACGTCAGATAATTTTAATTTTCCAATTTCTTTAGAATATTCAGAATCGTTTTTAATGATTTTGAATATAATAGAAAGTAATTCTTCTAAAGATTTAATGATATAAGGTGTAACTATGTCACTGTAAGTGTCTAAAGTTCTGAATCCTAACTTGTAATCGTTAGCGACACCAGTATCATTTTGTCCTCCACCGCTTGAATTTCTATCAGGCAATGCAACAATAACATTTAATATACTATCTAAATAGTTTGCTAGTGTTTGTATTTCTGTTTGATTAAGCGGGTTCTTTAAAATGTCAACTTTCGGTTGAATTTGAGGGTTAATTGTTTCTAGCTCTATAACTCTTGAATTAAGAATATTTGTTAAAGCTTCTTTTTTGTCTTTTAAAGTAGCATCTTCATCAGTAATTCTTAGATTATATAAAATATATACATAGTCAACTACTTGTTGAACATCATCAATTCGATTACTGAACAATAAGTTTTTAGCGTCGATAATTCCTAAAGCTAATTCGCAGTCACCAATTCTATCTTCGTTTCTTTGAATTTCAATAACTGGAATTTGTTTAAAAACTAAAGGATAATCTTCAATTACTTTTAATTGCTTGATTCCATCTTCTTCTATTACGAACTGATTATATTTTGACCATACTAAATAACGCTTTTTAAGAACCTTTTTTTCGTCTGTATATTCATTTACTAATACAGCCCAAGTTTTTTTAGGAATAACGTCATTACTATAAACACAATACGTATATAGAGGGTCTAAATTTTCACTTTCGATTGAGAAAGGAGATAAAATTTCTTCGTTTTTGTTAGGTTCTATATAATAGTAACCAACTCCGTATAAACTTGCGTTTTTATTAGCTTTTATATAAACAGAAGAAAAGAAAGATTTTTTAAAATAAGTATTTAGTTTAAGCATTTGTTTAGGGTATTTACCTGTCGAATCAGAAAAAATAACTCCGCTACCACAAATGTGACCGTTTAAATCCCTTGTTATTCTATAAACGTCAGGGACTTTTACTTGATTGTCAATATCACTTCTCATTTCCTTATGCTTATCAAGTTGTTGAACGTTGTCGTGATATTCTTTTAAAATCTTCATATCGTTTTGGTTTTCGGTGTGCTTAGTTAAAGTTTCTTCTAACATTTTCATTAGTAGTTTTTTATCTTGCTCAACGTTACCAGTAGGAACGATACTACTTTTTATTTTAATTCTTCCAATATGTTTTAAAATGTTTGTATCAATCATAATATTACTTCTCCACGACTCTTTCGCCTATCTTGATGTAGGTTTTTTCTACTGCCTTGTCAGTGATTACATTGTACACTTTACAACTCTTACATTGGACGTGTAAATTTTTCACTTGCGTTTTCGAATCGTAAGATGCAATCGTTTTTCCACAAGATTTACATTTAACGTATTCCATAATAACCTCCTTATCTTAAAGATTTAGAATTAAATTTAATTGTATTTTTTATTTTCGTTGTGTCTATGTGTTCTCTACTGAATGTCGCAACACTATCAGCGGCATCATCGTGCTTATTCGCACTAGAGCTTGAATACATAGTCAATTGTTCCATAAAATGCCCTATTTCAGTATATTTAGGATACATGCCTTCTCTAGGGAATACCATATTTCTATGAATAGAACTTGTTTGGTCAGCTATTCTTTCGCTTTTCTTTTGCGTGCTATATATTTCTTTTATAACAAGAATGTTATATCCAATTGATTGTAGATGGTCTTGTATTCTTTGACCTAAAGAAGTATCAGTGTTTATTTCTAAGTACAGTTTCTTTATACCGTTATTCACTATCTTTTCTATAATTCTTTGGAAAGTTTGTTCGTCTTTTACACTTTTTTGTATAAATATTACATCTATAAGTGCATATTTTCCGAAGTTTTTATCTTTCTTATCTATTACAGCTTTAAAAATAGGTAATGATAAGTAGTCTTGACCAGTCTTTCTTGTAGGGTCGCAAGAAGCGTAAGCGAAAGTATCTAATTGGTCATCTTCGTACTTTTCATCGTAAGTATTTAATAAAGAATAGTCAAAGTCAAGACCTTCCTCAGGAATCGGTTTTTGTCTATATACACAATAATATTCTTGTTTGCTCATAGAGTTCCTTTTGTCCTCTAATGTCGAGTCAGAAATAAGCTCAGGGTATCTTGACGCTCCACTTCCGTCATCTTTTTCGCAATCTATATTTATAATAACTGTTTTTCCATCTTTTGTTTTATAAGTGTTTTCAAAGTTTTCATCTTTGTACAAACCTTTTTTCTCAGCTGTATCTTGAATCGCACTAAACACATCAAAGTTATTGAATCTTGTACCTAAAGCAAAAACGAATGAATCATCTTCATTGTCAAATCTGCTTCGCCAGTCACCGTTATAACTCGCTATAATTCTTTGATGAGTATCTACATTCTTTCTATCTACCATACCTCTACTAGGGTCATCTATGATAAGTCCTAAGTTAATTCTTATACCGTTGGTAGCAGAACCAGCCGTTCTAAAAACAGCAGATTTAGGTTCTTCTTTATCTTCTTTAAGAAACCACTCATCTATACTATCTTTATCAAAAGGTTTATATTTTCCTTTATCATCTCTAAGTTCGTCCATTTCTGGAAAAACATCTATTATTGTTTCATCTAATATTATATCTTTTATAGCTTGAGAGTTTTTATTAACGTTTCCTTCTTCGTTGCCGATTCTCAGCATTCCTCCGCCACGAATTTTTATCATAGCTAAGCATTTAATCCACGCCATAGCGTAGTTTGCTATAAGTGTTTTACCACTCGATGGAAACGTCGAAAATAGAACTAAGTTCGGTGCGACCATATTGTCTCTAAAGTCTATTCCGATTTTTAATCTTTCTAGAAATCCTCTACCTACATAAAAAACCGCAGAAGCTAAGATTTGTTTTCTAAACTGATACGGTTTCTTACTCTTGTTGTGAAACATATATTCTATAAAATAATTTAATGAATATCTCGCTCCAACAGCAACCATATCCCAGTATATATTTAAAGAATCAAAATATTTTGCGTATTTCTTACTATCACCAGTCTCTGAAAGCTTTTGTATCCTTGTAAGGTATCTTTCAGCTAAAGGTATAGCTATATAGATTGCTAACCTACTAGCCTCGAAGTCATTTATTTTTCTAACCGATTGTAAACCATCTCTAAGTAAAGCTAACAATTTATAATGCTTTTCTGCATCAAAATAAATTTTGCTTATGCCTCTTTTGGTTTCTCCGTCGTAAAGCTTCTCAATAGTAAGTTTTATGTCGTTTATGCTGTGAACGTATGTGTAAAACTCATCACTATAATTTGTATGTGACTTGTCTATCTTCATTTTCTACTTTTCTCCAGCTGTTTCGTTTTTCTTGTTCTCTTTTATATATTCAGAAATAGCAATTCTAATCACGTCATTTACTGACATATATTTTGTTTTTGCAATTTGTTCTAAATCTTCCTTCATTTGCACTGTAAGGATAATAGAACGTTGAATTTTGCTGTTTTTATCCATTTTGATTTCTCCTTATTGTTAATTAAAAGCTACCTTTTATTTAAGACTCGGTAGCAAAGTCTAAACGTTTAAGAAAGTAAAGTAAAAATTTTATAAACATAAAATATTGGAACTAGGGTTGTATTGGACTTGCACCAATATCACGGACGCATTACTTTATGCTAACAACCCATAACAATAAAAAAAGCAGACGAAAAACAATCCCTCATTCTTCGTCCGCCCGCCTCAACCTCGGAGAATAAAAAATAAGTTTGCGAGTCTTAGTTCAAATTTCCAAAGTATAAGCTTGAAATAAAATCATTCTAACTTTTAAAAACCGCTATTAGGATTCGAACCTATCTAATCAGTATTGGGTAAGCTCTACCAGCTAGCCTTTCGAGAACACCGTCTGTTCCTAGCAATATTAAAAAAATGTTTAAACTATTTATTTCGTTACTAATTGAAATATTGTTTGGCGACATTAATATTCAATTAGGTGTCTTCCGAGCCGCCATTCGGTTTCCACGCCTATATTATATCACAATCAACTTTGTTTGTCAATAGTTTATAATAAAAAATTTAATTTATTTTTTTAAGAAGCCTGCTGTAAGGTTAGCAACAGCACTTCTGAAATCATCTGCATCTATAACAGCGATTGCAACGTTGTTTTCTTGTCTCTCTTCTTTTTCTTTGTCTTGTCTGTTAAGAGAACTTCTTTGTGCAAAAATTTGGCTTGTAGAGTCCACTTGTCTTGTCATTCCAGCAAACGAAAGACCACTAGCAATGTAATCCACAACTTGTTGTGCAGCATTTCTAAGTTCATCGTTATTACTGTTGATGTATTGTTTCTTGAAAACAGTTGTAGAAATTCCTAAAAGTCTGCAATATTGCTCTAATTGAGGAGGAAACATAGTTTTTTTATTTATTTCAAGCATTTGCTCTTGATAAAACTCTAAAACTATAAGAATTTCAATTTCACTGTATTGTTTCACGCAACGGCTAGGTTTTAGCAACGGTTCAAACAGGTATTTGTTTATTGCAAAAATATTAAGACCATCACTGTTCTCTAGCGAGTTCACTATCTCTTGACCTTTCTCTGTCTCAAGGTAGTAGTTTTTTATTTGTCGCTTTCTCTTTTTTATAAACTTTTTTATTTCTTTAACGTCTTCTTGTATGACTTCGACCTCGTAGTCTTGAACTTGTATAATTTCGTGGTTGACTTCTGCTATTTGTTTGTCGTCAACTTCAATTCTCTCAATTATATCGTTTTTGTTCATTTTTTTCTCCTTCCTTAAATTTGCATAAGAAAAATTAGGCTGGTCAATGACCATTTAATTTAACCCCGATTTTACAAAGACTGTATATAGAAGTAGGAAGCGTGGCTCAAGGTAAACAATAAAAAATAGCCACAGTATAATATAGAATTATAGGGGGTGGATATATAGCCTTCTAAAACAAGCGTTAAAACCTAATCGCAACGAAGAATATCTGTTACGCTTAAAGTATACCACACTATTTTGGTCTTGTCAAGAAAAAAACCCAGCTTTTTTCAAACTGGGCTTTCCTCAACTTACAGAGATACAATAAATAATTTAGTCCTATTCAAGACACTATAAGTTTACCACATTTTATTCTTTTTGTCAAGAGCGTAGCTCCGCAAAATTTTTATTTTTTTCGAGTCGCCTCGTCGTAGTTTATTAAGAACAAGTCGATGTGGTTCGCCTTCTCCCCGATGAACACCCAGTCCGCAAACCTGCTCGTCTTCTTAGCCACCACTTCTAACTTCACGTCAGTCAACGAAAACTCCACAGTATAGATTTCGCCCTTCCTCTTGTTCATCACAAACCACTTCTTCACACCAGTCTCGTTCGTCTTCTTTCTAAGAAACTCAAACACCGCTTTATACCCCGTCATCGCGTGCATCACATACGCCCCATACGTCTTCTGATTCATTCCCCCGTCCCTCGTATCCACTGCTCCCTGCACCCACATCGTGTCATCGCACCTCGTCACCCACCTCACTCCTAAGGCTTCTATCTCTTTCTCCAGTGCCCTGTCACTTGCCAGCGTCACGAGCTTCTTTCGCTCTTTTCTTCTCATAAGCTTTTCCTCCTTATGTGCCTAGATTATAACATCACAGGGGGCGATTTGTCAAGAAACACACTAATTCAGTGTTAATTGGTCGGTTTTTGTGCGGATTTTTGAGGAGGGGTAATTTGCTGTAAATGATGTTTTTATAAGGGGGGTGTCCCCCCCTCTATATATGCACATATCTATATATCTATATATATTTATATGTTAGCACTTGCACCACTCAACCGCTAACAAAAAAAGCCTCTTTTTACCTCTCAACTTTTAGCACTCTAAACGCTTGACCGCTAAAGATAGAACAACACGACCAAAACAACCAAAAGAACAGCACCAAGAACAACCACCACCAAAGCAAATGAAATATAATTATATTATAAAATAAAACTCATTTTACCACACAAAGCACAATATAATATATTAATATATAAAATATATAAGTAAAACCTTACTAAATTAGTCTTTTTACTTGCACAAAAAAAACGACAAAAAACACGCTCAAAAAGTAGGAAAAAATCGTTTATAAATAGTAGGAAATAATCAAAAAGCAATATTTAACAACGTTAAAGAACATTAAACCATAAAATTATATTATTAGTATTATAAATAAGACTTTTTATTTTTAAGCGTTTAATTTGCGTAATTATTATTATTATGTATTTTTATATACTTACTTTTTAAACTTTCAAAAATAAGCATTTTTTACGCCTCAAAATTGAAAACAAAAACACAATACAAAAGACACTTTTAAAAATACGATTCTTTCAAAAACAGTGTTTTTTTGCGTTTTTACTTGTTAGCCCTTTATAATTTATCAGCAAAGAGGCAAAACCTCAAAAATGGCTGAATTTGGGCTTTATTTTACATTTTAGAATAATACTATAAATACATTTATTAATTATTATATTATAATATTTATTAATTTGTAAGACTTGAAACGCTTAAACGCTGAGCAAAAAACACCAAAAAATTAACGACTTGCAAAATATACTGGTTTTACTTATATATTTTGAAGGTTTTTAAACTGATTTTTTAATGAAAAAGTGCTAATTTTTGAAAAAATTTCAATTTTTTTATATATTTTTTATCATTTTATTTTACAAAAATATTGTTTTTGTGCTATACTTTTAGTGTAAATTTCAAAAATTCAATTTTGAAAAAAGACACAAGAAAGAAAAAAGAGAGGTAAAAAA
>JAZKYN010000069.1:0-2685 GCA_045612145.1 Bacilli bacterium | reverse complement strand
TATATTTAAAAATTGATAAATTACAGGAAGATGTTGTTAAGATTGAAGATGAGCGTAATAAAAAAGTTTTAGAATTAAGAGATAGAGATTTAGATTTCGAAAAACTAAAAAATGATATTTATAATGTTGATAGAGATCAAGAAAGATATGATAATTTTGTTAAAGAGCAAGAGGCATTGTTAAGAGATTTAGATGAGAATTTAGAAAAAATTGATTCATATGAGAAAGTAAGTTATAAGTTAAAAGGGTTTAATAAATTATTAGGTAATTCTTTTAAATATTTAGGATTATTGTTGGTTAATCCTTTGAAAGGGTTAATTCCTGGTATTGCTGCTCAAACTGTTATTACTAAAAATATAGTTCATAATTTATATAATAATTTGACTTTAGAGGAATGTAAAAGGACTATATATGAAACCGTTGATTATTCTATTTCTATAAATAGTGCTATTCATAATTTAGAGGAAACTTCTTCTTTAATTGATTCAACTTTAGATGAAGTTGTTTTGCTTAAACATAAATATAAACAAGAATTTAGTAAATATAAGGAATCTTTTTCTAGTTATAAGGATGCTATTAAAAAGTTAAATAAGATTGAGAATGCAGTTTTAGGTACTAAAATTAAAGTGGATACTATGCGAATAAAAATGAAAGAAAAAGAAAAAGTAAATAGTGAAAAGTTAAAACGTGTAAAAAAGTTAAATAGTAATGATAATTAGTTAATTTTGCTTGAATATATTAAAATATTATGTTATACTAAGGTAAATAGTAGGAGAATAGACTTTATGTCTATTGTATTTTATGTCCTATATAGGAGGAATTATGAATAGTAAAAATATAAAATTAGTAGATGAACATAACATTGATAGAAATGCAAATATTATGTTTGCGTTTGAACTTGAAGGTAGTGAGTATGTAACATATTGGATAGAACGGGATGTTGAGAATAGTAATATTTTTGTATCTAAAGTTATTAAGAATTTAGATAATACTTATAATATGTTAGATGTTGAAGATACTTCAGAAAAGAATAAGTTAAATGAAATTATTAAAGCTCTTATTACTAATTCTGTTGAAAGTCAAGCTGATAAATTGGCAGGTAATTCTGTAACTTTAGGTGATGGTAAAGTTATTAAATTTATTGCTGTTAGTTTTAATAAAGAACAAAAATTTAATATTCCAAAAACTTATATAACTACTGTTAAAAAAGAAGTTGTAAGGGTTGCTGAGAAATATTATTTTGTTGAAGTTGTAGTTGAAACTCCAAAGGTTGTTGAGGATATTTTTCCAACTGTAGCGCCAGTTACTGAGCCAGTTAATGAAGTTTTTCCTGAAATACCTGCTCAAGTATCTCCAGTTGTTATTGAACAACCTCAGGTTGTTACTCCAGTTATTGAATCTCCAGTTGTTGAAACACCTGTTGTAACTCCAGCAGTTAGTGTTGTAGAACCTATTTTACCGGTTACTCCTGAATCTGTTGTTGTGGCACCTGCTCCTGTTGCAGTTGAGGCTCCACAAGTAACTCCAGTTGTTAATGTTCCTCCGGTTGTAGAACCAGTTGTTATTCAACCAACTCCTGTTCCAGCAACAGTAGTTGAACCAGCACCTCAACCTTTAGTATTTAATGCTACAAAAGAGACAAATTTAAATGCTGCATTGGGTGAAGTTGCTAGTAATACAACAATACCGGTTGATAACATTGAACCAGTTAGAGAATTCGGTGTTGATACTCCTGTACAACCTAGTGCAGTTGTAACTCCTGTGATGCAACAACCAGTTGCTGCTGATAATAATGATGGTGGAGCAACTCCAAGTAGTAAAAATGGTGGATTTGCCAATAGTAAGTTTTTTATGTTTGTTGCTATAGCATTCTTTTTGGCAAGTTGTGTATTTTTAGGTTATGAAGTATTTTCATATTTTCAAATGACAAAATAAAAGAAGTATATCTTCTTTTTTTTATACTTCTTATTGGATAGTTTAATTAATTTATACATTTATTTTTTCTTTTTCTCTTTGTTTTTTTGAATATATACATCCACAATAATCTTGTCGATATAATTCATATTTTTTGGAAAGTTCAATTGATTGTTTAAATCCTTCATTTTTTTTAAAATCAGAATATAACCATTTTATGTTATATTTATTGCTGATATTCTTACCGATTTGATTTATTAATTTAGAATTTTTATGTGGACTAACTGTTAAAGTAGAACAAAAATAATCATAGTTCTTTTCTTTTGCTAATTTTGCTGTTTTTTCTATTCTTAAGTTAAAACATATTTGGCATCTGCTTCCACCTTCAGGATATGATTCATATCCTTTTATTTCTTTGTTATATATGTCATTTTCATAATCACAATCTAAAAAATCTAATTTGTTTTTAGTTTTTAATTTTTTTATTAACTTTATTTGTTCTTTCTTTCTTTTTTCATATTCTTCATATGGGGCTATATTTGGGTTATAGTACAAAATAGTAATATCAAAATAGTTTGATAAGAATGTTATGACATAACTACTACAAGGAGCACAACAACTATGAAGTAATATTTTTTTGGGATTATTAAATTTATTTATTTCTTCTAAACATAACTTATGATAATTTTGATTCATTTTAAATCACCTGGTAGTATTATATCATGGAGTTTGATAAAATGCTATCAATATTTATAGTTTCTTTATTATCTA
>JAZKYN010000068.1:0-4587 GCA_045612145.1 Bacilli bacterium | reverse complement strand
TTAAAATCATATAATGGTTCAGATAATGTTATATCAATTCCACCTTATAAAAATGGAGTTGAAATAAGAGGATTAAATACATATACTGAATATTTAAGTTTTTATGTAGATGAATTAAGAGGAGATTATATTAAATTTTTATTGCAAGATAGTAATACTCTATCAAACAAAGGATATTATAAATTAGGAACTCAACCAAAATATAAAGTTTATTTACCTTCTTATTCTATGGATACTGCATATAGTATATTAAGAGATAATTCAACAATAGAATATGTAGATATTAATTTTTCAAATTGTTTAGATATGAAAGAATCATTTACAAATTGTAGAAGCTTAGTTGAAATAGCACCTTATGATGTATCTAAATGCACTAATTTTACATCTACTTTTTATAGTTGTTCATCACTTAAAAAAATGTTGTTATATGGAATGAAAGTTAGTTTTAACATAAGTGCTTCAACAAAATTTGAAAGAGAAGATTTAGTAACAATATTAAATAATTTAGGAACAGTAAGTGAAACTCAAACATTAACAATGGGTTCAACAAATTTAGCAAAACTAACATCTGAAGATAAAGCCATTGCAACTAATAAAGGTTGGGTGTTAGCATAATATGATTAAGAAAGGAGAAATTTTTTATGGCAAAAGATAGAGAAGGTAGTGTTAATATATATGGTGCTATGCAAGCTAAAACTGCACAAGGTATTGTTGCTTACACTGATGGTATTGCACACGAAAATAATGATGGAACTGTAATTACTCTTGATGAATTGTTAAAAAATGGTGTTGGCGGTGGTAGTGCTATTGTTGATGTTGATAAGTTAGTTTATTCTAGTTGGATTGGTACTTCACTTGTTGATGGTCAATACTTAGAAAAGTTATATTTTAATAATAATTTATCAGTAGAAGAAGTTGTAGAAAAAGTTAAGAATTTTACATTATTCCCAGTTGGTAATGATGTATATGTAATGGCTTTTTTTGCAGTTTTAGATGAAAATAATGAAACAGATATGTACAATACTTATGTATTAGCTAAAGTACCATTTAGTTCAAGTATTAATGTATATTTAATAGGAACTCAAAGTTGTTTAAATGCTTTAACTACAGGAATTTTTACAGAAAATGATAAGATTTTATTTTCTTCAATGGATGTTCCACAATTTGGTTTAACTTCTGGTTGGAACACAACTATAAATAACCCTATCAATATTAATAAAGTAATAACAGTTGTTGATGAATATATTAACGAATCAAGTATTTTATCTTCTACAAAATTCACAAAAAGCGAAGAACCAAAAGATGATGTGTTTTATAGGGTAACAAGTAAAGGTGGAGAAGTTGTTCCAAATACAGGTTATGTAGAAAAAGTTTATTTAAATACAAGTTTAAGTGTAGAAAATGTAGTTTCTATTTGTGAAACTTTAAATTTTGCAGATTTAACTGGTAGTGGTAATTTATTATGTCCTGTTTTTTCTAATCAAGATAGTTCTAAAGCTATATTTTTAGCTAAATTACCACTTTATAATGATTCCAGCAAATATAGATATACAATAGAAGTTATTGATTCTAATGGTTATAAAGATGTTTTTTATTCATTTGATGAAGATATTCAATCTACTGATTTTTATGGTTGGTTAGAAGATTTTGATGGTGTTGTTAATATAAATGATGAAAATATAATATCTTTGATGGGATATGATAATGAAAGTGTAAAAGAAATTTTTTCTATAACACCATATACAAGTAGTCCTTCTATATATTCATACAAAAACGGAGAATATAAACAAATTTTACAACAAGGCGACTTTGAACAACAAGAAGGAAATGAATACATAGAAATAACAGCTGATTCTATTGATACTATAACAATAACTCAAGATGTTTATGATAGTATTAATAGTAAAGATAATGTAGTTGTTAGATTAATTGTTGATGATGGTTCTAATATTAAAACAACATTGTTACTATATAAAAGTAATATATTTTTAGCTGAAGCAACTAATACTAGTTCTATTGTTTTATTTAGTTTTAGTAGTATGGAAGGAGTGCAACTACCACTAAATTCTGTAACATTTTTAATTATTAATAGTGATTTAACTCATATATATAAATCTATTGATATAGCAAATCCATTTATAATAGAAAGCTTTACAATTAGCAATGATAAATTATTAATATCAGGTAAAAAAAGCACTGGTTCAAATTTTAATTATGGAGTAAACATAGACACAACACCAACAAGTGGTTCAAGTAATTTAATATCATCTAAAGCAGTATACACATCATTACAATCATACGCCAAGAAAACAGAAGTAAATCAAATGATAGCAGACTATATCACAACTAATTTTGAAAATGGAGATGAAGGGAGTTACTAATTATGGCAGATAAAATAATTGTAAGTAAGTCAAAAGTAACAAACCTTTTTGATTCCATTCGTGCTAAATCTGGTTCTACTGATTTGATGTCGTTTGATGTTGCTAAAACTGCTGTTGATGAAATGAGTAGTGGCGTAATTGAAGTTGAAGAATTACCAAAAGTAGGTTGGAGTGGGACACCTGTTCCTAATAGTGGAACGGTTGAGAAGGTTTATTTTAATACTAATTTGAGTGTTGAGGAAGTAAACGAAATATTAAATGACATTGAATTTATAGATTATGGTGAAGGTGCATTTGGTTACATAGTTTTTGCAAATAACGATATGACAAAACCAATAGTAATTTCAAAATTTGATGGTTTTGTAGATATATTAGTAAATAATAGTTATGCGATATTTTCTACAAGTGGTCAATCATATATTGGTTGGAACCCAGAAAAAGAAAATTATGTTGATTTAAATGTTGAAGCAGAGTCTGAAATAGAAGGTATGTCTATTGGTTCACAAAACTCAAAATTATCCTCACTATTTTCAACAACCCCATTCGTAAAAGAAGAACCAGCAAAAGGTAGTGTGTATAAAGTAAAAACTAAAGTAGTTCCTGATAGCGGTTATGTTGATAAAATATGGTTTAATACATCGTTAAGTATTGATGAAGTTGTAAGTATTTTAGATACTTTAGAATTAGCGGATGGAACAAATATGGGAAGTCCAGGTTATGATGGGTATTTAATTTATGTAAACGGAAATACAGCAGAAATGGTTATTGTAATGAAAAGCCAAAGTTCTGGATTATTTTCAATACTATGGATGTATGTAATGGCGAATATAACAATACCAATATTTACACAAGAAGAAGGATGGAAAAATATAAATGTTCTAAATGTAAATGCCGATACTTTAATGGGAGTTATGGCTTCTCAACTAGGTCAAACTTTACAACAAGATAAATTAATAAATCTTATTAATATACAAGATAATAACTTATACAAATATAAAAACAACAATTGGACAACTTATGATTTTAATTATTTAGAAAAAGTATATGGTAAAGTTTATTATAATGCAGGTTATGAACAAATATCAGATAATATAACATTAACTTTACCATCACATTATATAAAAGTTGCCGATGGACACATTGATATTATAATTCCAGAGTTAGTAGACGGTTCTAATCATTATGGTCAAAGTTATAGAAACCAATATAAAACTTGGAATGGTACTGATTATACTATCGTTGATTACACTTCAAATAAAGCGTATATATCATTGATATTATTTTGGGAACAAAATGATAATAAATTGAATTTTGTGATACAAAGTGCAATAGCTTCTTCTTTAATTTTATCAACAAAAGGGAATGCATCATTAAATTTAACTAGTCTTGCAGAAAGTGGTATCACTTCATTTACAGGTAGTCCAATTTATATAGAGGTAGAAAGTTCAGTTTGGGATGAATTAGTATCAATTAATGGATTCCCTACAGAATAGAATTTATGCAAACAGTTTTATTAATAATTCTAATAATCCTAGACATACTATGGATAACATTTAATTGGTATGAAAGAATACTAGATGGAATGGAAAATGCACCATATACAGAAGGAAGTTATTGCATATTAGAGTGTGTTTTACTAGTTTTAGGAATAATGTGGTTAAATTTATAAAAAAATAAAGCAAATTTATTACATTATAATAATATTTATGATATAATTTAAATACAAATCTACAAAGAAAGGAATAATTTGAAATGATGAAAGACAGAGCAAGAACCTTATTCTATTCTTATATGGGAGTATTGTTGTTTCTATTTGTGTTAAAGCTATTGGGTTATCCTGGTCTTGCCCTAGCTTGTGAAAATGAAACAGTTATTGCCATATGTAATTTTATTGATGGAACATTTTTAAAAGATGTTGTTTCATTCATTATGTATTTTATAACTTCTGTTTTAAATTTACAATGTATATTTTCTGTAAAGAAATTCATAAATAAACAAAGAATAATATATATCTTTATAATCATAGCTCAAATAATAAGATTATTATTTTTAACAAATTCAATTATAGTTTTAACAGTTGATATTTTATTACTTGTTATTTTACCTACAATTTTTAATAAGAAACTTTTTATTAAAGCTATTATAGTAGATGTTATTGTTGTATTGTTTCAACTAATTTCCTTTTTTGTTAAAGAAATCTCAATTT
>JAZKYN010000067.1:0-4821 GCA_045612145.1 Bacilli bacterium | reverse complement strand
TCAGATAGTGATAAAAAATATTTAAACTTTAATATGATTGATGAAATTTTAAAAAAAGACATCATTAATACAGAAACATATATAATGATTTGTCAAATTTATAAAAAAACAATCAAATATCTAAAAGAAGATATTACGATAAATGAATATTATAAAGAAATAATGTTCAATAGTATTATTATACTTTCAGGAGAAAAAAATGTTCAATAAAGTAATTAACACCTTAGTTTCAATATTTAACGAAGGTGCATATACAAATATAATAGTAAGTAGTACTATTAATAGTTCAAATTTTAATGATACAGAAAAAAAGTTATACACAAAACTTGTATATGGTGTTGTTGAAAATAAACTATTAATTGACTATCATCTACAACCACTTATTAAAGGACAAAGAGTAAAACCTTTTATAAAGAATGCTTTAAGAGTAGGTGTATATGGATTCGATAATTTAAATCTTGCAAAACATTATTTAGTTGATAGCATCGTATCAGCTGTAAAGAAAAAAGATTATAAAGCATCGACATTTGTAAATGCAATTTTAAGAAAATATCAAAATACCCCTGTAAGACAGTTAAATAATCTATCAAAAATTGATTACTTAAGCATAAAATATAGTTTAGATAAAGATTTAACAAATTTACTATACAATCAATATAAAGAAAAATTCGAAACATTTTTTGAAAACACTGAAGAAACATATAATACATATAGAATTAATACATTAAAGACAACAAAAGAAGATATAGAAGATTATTTAAAAAAAGAAGACATTGAATATGGTATTACAAATGAAGTAATACTTCAAACAAAAAGAAGTTTAATAAATACAAATCTTTTTAAAGAAGGTTTAATTGTTGCACAAGATAAATCAAGTATAATGACATCTATTATTGCGTCTCCAAAAGAAAATGATGTGATTTTAGATTCATGTAGTGCGCCTGGTTCAAAAAGCATGCATTTAGCTAGTATTATTAATAACAAAGGTTCAATTACATCTTTAGATGTATATGATCATAAAATCAAACTAATTGAAGAAAATGCAAATAAACTTGGTGTAACATGTATAAAAGCATACAATAAAGACGCAACAACAGTATCATTTGATCATAAATTTGATGTAATACTTGCTGATGTACCTTGTTCTGGACTTGGAGTTATAAGACATAAACCTGACTTAAAATACCAAATGACTTTAGAAAAAATTGAAAGCATTAAGAAACTTCAAAATGATATTGTAAATAACGTATTACAATATTTAAAAGATGGTGGAACATTTGTATATAGTACATGTACAATCAATAAAGATGAAAATGAACGATTTATTGAATCATTACTAAAAAAATATCCATATTTAGAAAAACTTGAAGAAATTATCACACTTCCAACTTTATATGAAGATGGATTTTATATATGTAAATTAAGAGGATAAATTATGAAGAACATCTATGATTATACACTAGAAGAACTACAAGCATATTTTGTAGAAAAAAATGAAAAACCATTTAGGGCAACACAAGTCTTTGAATGGTTATATAGATTTAGAATAAATAGTTTTAGTGAAATGACAAATATTTCTAAATCAACAATAAAATTATTAGAAGAAGAATTTACATTAAGTTCTTTAGAACTTGTAACAAAACAAGTTTCAAAAGATGGAACTATCAAATATTTATTTAGATTATCAGATACACATTTAATTGAAACAGTACTAATGAGACATAACTATGGAAATAGTGTATGTGTTACAAGCCAAGTAGGATGTAATATGGGATGTGCCTTTTGCGCAAGTGGAGAACTAGGTAAAGTAAGAAACTTAACAGTTGGAGAAATGGTTCTTCAAATATTAACAGTACAAAAAGACTTAGATGATACATTCCAAAGAGTATCAAATATTGTTGTAATGGGAATAGGTGAACCGTTTGACAACTATGATACAGTAATGAAATTCTTAAAAATAGTAAACTATCCAAAAGGATTAGAAATTGGAGCAAGACATATAACAGTTTCAACATGTGGAATTGTACCAAAAATCAAAGAATTTGCAAACTTTAACTTACAAGTAAATCTTGCGATAAGTTTACATGCACCAAACGATACAATTAGAGATAACATCATGAAAATTAATAAAAGATATAAAATTCATGAAGTATTAGATGCAGTAAAAGAATATGTTAAAATTACAAATAGAAGAGTAACATTTGAATATATCTTATTAAAAGGAATAAACGATTCACCTGCATGCGCAGCTGAACTTGCAAATTTAGTAAAAGATATTAATTGTTATATCAATTTAATACCATATAATGAAGTATCAACAAAACCATTTAAACAAACTCCAAGAAAAGATGCTGAAGCATTCTTTGAAGTACTACATAAAAAAGGAATAAACGCAACACTTAGAATGGAACATGGTTCAGATATTTCAGCCGCATGTGGTCAACTTCGTGCAAAAAAAATAGAGGAAGAAAAATAAATGAAAGCATTAATTATATGTTTAATATCAGGTGAATACACACTTTTTGATAAAGACACAAAAGAAACTTTTATCGCGAAGCCAAGAGGAGTGTTTAGGAATAATAAAACATCTCCAAAAGTTGGAGATATCGTTGAATATACAAAAGGTGATCCACACGCAATAATAACAAAAGTATATGATAGACATAATGATTTTATAAGACCATCAGTTGCAAACATTGATCAAGCATTCATTGTTACTAGTGTAAAAGAACCAGATATTAACTTAAATCTTCTTGATAGAATGATTTCAATATTTGAATATCAAGAAATAACACCAATATTAATATTTTCAAAAATAGATCTTTTAGAAGAATCAGAAAAACAAACTGTTTTTGATACAATAAACTATTATAAAGAAATAGGATATACAATAGTTACAACAACTACAAAAATACCATTAACAATAGATGATTTAAAACCTTACTTAAAAGATAAAATCAGCGTTATTGCAGGACAAAGTGGAGTTGGGAAAAGTAGTATTCTAAATATAATAGATGAAAATATTAAAATGGATACAAACGAAATATCAAAAGCACTTAATAGAGGAAAACACACAACAAGATATACAAAACTATTTAATGTATATGATGGTTGGATTGCGGATAGTCCTGGATTTGGAACAATGGAACTTGACTCAATGGATGAAGTAAGTGTTTCACATAGCTTTATAGAATTTTTTGAACTTTCAAAAAATTGTAAATACAATGGATGTCTTCATATAAATGAACCTCATTGTAATGTAAAGAAAGCATTAGAAGAAAAAACAATATTACAATCAAGATATGATAATTATTTACAATTTGTAAATGAAATAAAAAATAAAAGAAAGTGGTAAATAAAATGAAAGTAGCACCATCAATATTATCAGTATTAGACCAAGATTTAGATCAAGTATTAAAAACACTTGAAGACGCAAATGTAGAATATTTACATTTAGACGTAATGGATAATGTATTTGTTCCAAACATTACATTTGATTATAATCTTGTAAAAGAATTAAAACCAAAAACAAAAATGATACTAGATACACATTTAATGATTGCAAATCCCGATGAATTAATAGACGAATATATAAAAACAAAATCAGATTACTTATGTTTTCATATTGAGGCTGCTAAAAATCCAAAAGAAATTATTAAAAAAATTAAAGATAATAATTTAAAATGTGCAGTATCTATTAAACCAAATACACCTGTTTCAGTAATTGAACCATTATTACAAGATTTAGATTTAGTTTTAGTAATGAGTGTTGAACCTGGATTTGGGGGTCAAAAATTCATGGTAGATATGTTAGAAAAAGTAAAATTATTAAAAAAACTAAAAGAAGAGAAAAAATACCATTACTTAATAGAAATGGATGGAGGACTAAACAATAATACTGCAGTTCTTGCGAAAGAAGCAGGATGTGATATTATTGTAGTAGGAACATTCTTATTTAATAGTGAAAACATTAAAGAAACAGTAAAGGAGTTAGAAAGTATATGAAAATAATTATTGTCGCATCAAGCCCAGTTAAAACATTTAAAGAAACATATCATAGAAATCCATCAGACTACTTTATTGGAATTGATGGAGGAAGCCTAGAACTTATCGCAAGAAATATCAAACCAGATGTATCAATCGGTGACTTTGATAGTACAAAAGATTTACAACTAATCAAAGAAAATTCATATGACACATTATTTTTCCCAAAACAAAAAGATGAAACTGATTTAGAACTTGCATTAAAATTCTTAGATACTTTAAAAGGATCAGATAATTTAGAAATAGATATATATGATGCTACAGGCGCAAGACTAGACCATGAATTAAATAACTATTTATTAATGGCAAAATATGATAAATATAAAATCAGAATCTTAAATAAAAACAACGATGTTAGATATCTTAAGGCAGGAAGTTCACATAAAATAAATCCAAAGAATTTAAAATATTTTTCAATATGTGCACTTGATAAATCTGTTATATCAATAAAAAATGCACTATATGAACTTGAAAAAAGAGAAATTAACAGAACTGATACATATGCTGTAAGTAATGAAGCATTAAATCAAGATACAGCACCAATTATTGAAGTTGAAGAAGGCGGAGTATTTTTATTTGCATATTATCAATAATTACCTCATATAATACATTAACCAGGAGGTAACTTATGCATTTTCATATTATAAAATTACCAAATTTTATTTCAAAAATAATCTCATTCTTTATAAAATTATTTTCTTCAAAAGAAAAATAGATTTATAAAAAACGTTCTAATGAGCGTCTTTTGTTTTTTAATTGAATAAAAAAATAAAAAAA